>CANGOY010000053.1 GCA_947455585.1 Comamonadaceae bacterium | reverse complement strand
TTTGGTTCGACGTTTGAATGCATTCATATCAATTTCCTTAGACCGCCGTCTTGAAGCCGCCGCCAACCGTTGCCTTGTGATCAATTAGAACTATGTGGTTCACAAAAATTCCAGGGGTCACGATGGCTTCAGGATCGAGCTGGCCGAGCTCCACCACGCGGTGCACTGTCGCAACCGTTTTCTTGGCCGCCATGGCCATCACGGGGCCAAAATTACGTGCCGCTTTTCGATAAATCAAATTGCCCCAACGATCTCCGGCGTGTGCCTTGATGAGTGCGATGTCTCCATGAATCGGATATTCCAAGACGTAATGCTTGCCATTGATCAAGCGCGTTTCTTTCGGACGACCATCCGAGTTCCTGGCCATTTCGGTGCCGTAACCTGTCGGCGTGAAAAAGGCACCTACACCTGCACCAGCAGCGCGCAACCTTTCGGCCAAGTTACCTTGGGGCACCAGTTCAAGTTCAATTTTTCCGCTTCGATAAAGTGCATCAAACACATGCGAATCGGCTTGGCGAGGAAAGCTGCAAATGATTTTTTTGACACGCCCGGTATGGAGCAGGGCGGCAAGCCCTGTATCGCCATTGCCTGCGTTGTTGTTCACCACGGTCAGATCGCGTGCCCCTTGCTCAATAAGTCCTTCAATCAACTCGACAGGAATTCCGGCGGTACCAAAGCCACCGATCAAGACGGTCGAGCCGTCTTTCACGCCCTCTAGGGCTTTTGGAATCGATTCGGCAATTTTGTTAATCATTGAATTGGGTTATTTGTACGAACAAAAAAGCTCGAACTTTGTTGATAAACATGGGGCGACTACTTAAGCCAACCCATTCGCGCTTGCGGCCAAAGGCGAAAACTGTAGCGCAGCCAAACTGGCATACAGCCCAGATTGGGCAATCAATTCTGCATGGGTACCTTGTTCGACCAAATGTCCGTGTTCCAACACCCAAATGCAATCTGCACGCTTGACCGTTGCCAAACGGTGTGCAATGACGAGCGTCGTTCGCCCCTGCATCGCCTTGTCTAATGCCGCCTGAACCATGCGCTCGCTGTTGGCATCCAACGCACTCGTGGCTTCATCAAGTAGCAACAGAGGTGGATTTTTCAAAATTGCACGCGCAATCGCAATGCGTTGACGCTGTCCCCCCGACAAACGTACGCCGCGATCGCCTAGGTAAGTATCAAACCCATCCGGCAACTGCGAAATAAATTCATGCGCAAAGGCGGCTTCTGCTGCCGCATAGACCTCTTGCTCTGTTGCATCAGACTTTCCATATCTGATGTTTTCCATCACAGTGCCTGAGAACACGACAGGCTCTTGAGGAACAACGCCAATACGGCAGCGTAAATCTTTCAAGTCCATCCGCTCAATAGGCACACCATCAAGAATCAATTCACCATTTTGATGTGCGTAAAAGCGCATCAACAGCGAAAACAGCGTCGTCTTTCCTGCACCACTGGGCCCAACAATGGCCACCGTCTGTCCCGCCTTTATCTCGCCTGTTACATCACTTAATGCGCTGTGCAATGGACGAGACGGATAGTTGAAATTCACATGCCGTAGTAAAAGACTAGAACCGTGCTTCGGCCAAGGCGCGCGCACAGGAACCACCGGAGAACGCACATCGGAACACGTATTCAAAAGCTCCATCAATCGCTCAGTGGCTCCGGCCGCTCGCAAAATGTCACCATAGACTTCACCCAACACTGCGAATGCACTGGCTAACAAAATGACATAAATGACGGTTTGACCTAATTCACCTGCAGTTGTGCCGCCAGACCGAACAGACAATGCCCCTAAATACAAACCCCAAAGTAGCGCCGCACTCGATGCCATGATGATGAAACCAACCAAAACCGATCGCGCACGGACTCGCTTTAATGACGACGTCAATGCTTGTAAAGTGGAATTCTTGAAACGTGCAGCTTCACGATGCTCAGCTGTGTAACTTTGCACGACCGAGATCGCGTTTAAAACTTCAGAGGCAATGGCGCTCGAATCTGCGACACGGTCTTGGCTTACTCTTGATAAACGCCTGACTCTTCGCCCCAAATACACGCTGGGAAAAACGACCACAGAAAGAACAACTATGACCTGAAGCATCAGCCATGGGTTTGTCCAAATCAGCATAATCACTGCCCCCATGCCCATGACCAAATTACGTAAGCCCATGGAGAGCGAAGATCCAACAATGGTCTGAATCAGTGTTGCGTCATTAGACAAGCGCGACAAGACCTCGCCTGATTGAGTCGTCTCAAAGAATGTAGGACTTTGATGCAGCACATGCTCATAAACGGCATTCTTGACATCCACTGTAATTTTTTCACCCAACCAACTGACAGTGTAAAAACGTGCAGCAGAAAAAAATGCCAAGGCTGCGGCAACGAAAAAAAGCCCAAAAAATTTGGATGCTAATACGTCTGGACTTGAAGTTTGAACCAAACCTTCATCAATCAAATGACGAAGCGCCCATGGGAATGCAAGCGTCGTAGCGGCTGCCAGCAAAAGGAATATCCCAGCTAAGCCGACCTGCAGACGATAGGGACGAATGAATGGAAATAATCCCGTGAGTGATTGAGGCGATGATTTCATGAGTATCAATTCAAACCTCTAGCGATTGAAAAGCAGATAGACCACCCAAGCTACGTTCACAATGCTTGACGAGCCAAGAGCAGCAAAGGTCAACTTCATACCTCGTACACGGTTGGTGAACTCAGGCGGAGGCTCATTGATGCCTTTGGCATGAAAGTAGCGTCCCGCGATAAGTAAAACGCCCAGTGGGGCAACTAACTCTAAGGGCGCGCCATTGAGCTCCAAGGCGCCGATCAAAAATAATCCAAAGGGAACGTATTCGGCAAAATTTCCGTGCGCGCGAATTGCTCTTTCAAGTTCGTCGACGCCTCCTGCTCCAAGTGAGACCTTGTTTTTACGTCGAAAACCGATGACATCGAACGAAAGTTTGATGAACATCAATGCCAAGATACTAGCAAAAACTGCGGTCATGAGAAGCATCGTGAACTCCTTTGCGGTTAAGTGGATGATATTTCAATGGGATATCGCCGAGTCGCTTTACAGTAAATGCCCAGTCTTCACAAAGATAGTGCAACCCTCTTTACTGAAAGGCTGATGCAGACTCATGTGCGGGCTTCTGATCCACGATCCAGCAGGGTAGCGACCATGCTCATCCTCAAACACACCATCAACCACAAAAATTTCTTCACCACCATAGTGCCTGTGTGGATTAAAAAATGTTTGCGGGGCCCACTTAACTAAGGTCGATCCACTGCCCTGCTGCATCAGTGGCATAACCTGAAGACCAGGAACCATGCCTTGGTACCAAGGCGCTGTTGTTGTGTCGATGACTTCTCGCACCACTTGGTCTGGGCCCAGATGTCGCAACTTCACAAAGAGGGTGCAACCAGTTTCACTGAACGGTACATGCGAAGAGCCTGGAGGATTCAAGAGGTACGTGCCAGCAGGATAGCTGCCAGTCTCATCACTCAAAGTCCCATCCAAAACCAAGATTTCTTCCCCAAGCTCATGGTGATGCGCTTGGAACTTGGCCCCTGGCTGATAACGAACGATAAAAGTTGCTTTGGCCACCTCATCACCTAAACGCTCAAGCATTCGTCTCTCTACTCCCCATTCAGGACTAGGTATCCACGGTAAATCATGATAATTGACAACGATTCTCTGACTGCAATCAGCATTGATATTCATTTATAAAAACTTATGGGTAGTGAAATTGGGACAGGCAGCTTGTTAGCCAGCATCTCAATGCTAACGTCATTTCGCAATCAAACATTGAGAGGATTTGGCAGCTGATTTATGTGATGATGGGACTTGCTGCAACGGTGCAAATTGCACCACCGGCCGCGCAATGCGCACGAGCGTAGGTCGCACACCTTAGAGAGCAGCAGTGACTCCAATCAATGGCTACCCAGCCGGCAACGTTGACACGTTGCCGGAGTGCATGCGCATGAAATCTACCCACAAAATGTGGACTATGCTGCTGCTTGCGGTGTTGTTTTTACTTGCTGGCATACCCTTTTGAGCCCGAGCTCTTCGCTCCTCCTCATCCGCTTCCAGCGCATCGTCAATCGGCAACAGCATGCCGATACGGATACAGCACTCCAAAAGCGGGATGATTCGCTCCAAGTCGAGCTCATGCAACCAAACAGGCAAACGCCCAAGGCGACTTTCGTAGAGGTCCGCCAGTACTTGCATCCTGCCCTCGCTTGCTGAAGCCTCAAGCTTGGCGAGCCGCTTGCCATGTGGCGTACTCATAAACACCTCGCAGCAGGCAAAACGGATTCGGGCGCAAACCAGGCATCGTTACTGGCAGCAGGTTGTCGCGCCGGGCGTTTAGCCCAGAGGTTGTAGAGCGAGGCAAAGGCCACCAGATCATTGATGAGTACTTTTGGCATCAACCGATTGAATGACAGGCGCGAGTCCTGAAGCGTCCACCTGCCATAGCGCAAATCCCAGCCTTTGAACGAAGGTTGCGGGTAGCCCAAAGTCAGCTCAAAAGTTGCAACTCGCCTGCCCTGCTTGCTAAGCGAAAAGAAACGGCTGGTTTGAGATTCACGGCAGCACAGATAACGCAAGGTGTAGAGGCACGTACCCATGGCAACAGCTTCATCCAACAACGCCAAGGGTGTGTCAAGGGGCATGATTTCGTAGCCTCTCCATTGCATCGGTCGGCAATAGAAGTGCCACCTCTGATCACTTGGCTGTATCAAGCGCACCCGCTCCCTCTCGCGCCACAACTTAGCCCGGGCAACGAGGCGTGACCATTTCATTTGCGGTTTGAAAACCATGCGCATCTGCGTCTGCCAATTCCGCACAAGTGCCAGCTCACCTATTGTCACGCCATCAACTTGCTGGGCCAAACGCATAAAAGTGAATTTATCCTCAGTCCTTGGCACATTGGGTTGACAGTCGTAGTGAAGGTACGACTCGGTGATGCAAAAACTCAACAGCACTTTGGATGGTGCCTTGATCCAATCAAAATCAACCAACGATTGGCAGTAAGTGACCAGATCATTGAATGACAAACGCCGGTTCGCCAAAATGGGCTTGAAGTCATCCCGCTCGCTGCGGCAGAGCAAGCGCCATGCAGCCTTGGTGAACTGCATGCGCAGTGACTGAATCGGCTCCGCTGGATCACAAAGCGCAACACCGCAATGCTGGCTGTATCGGAGCAACCAGCTCATGTCTTTAAGTTCGGACGACTTGGCCGGGCTCATTGCGCGCTACCTTGATGAACGACAACTCGGCAAGACGAGTCGTGTTGATTAATGCGGTACTTGATTGGGTCGACCCATTCGCTCGTGAAATCGAGTGGTACGCAGGTACGCAACCTCGGTACGCACTGCTTCGCATGTCTGACCGTCTGCTCGGACGTAATGTGTGAAAGTAAGAACCGCTCAGAGGTCAATAAAAAGCGTTGGACCGTGTCCGTTTGAACAGCGTGTTTGATAGCCATGAGGCATCTCCTGGTTTAGCCAGTTCGACTTGTGTCGGGGCGGCAATCAGATCAAATCTTCCCCAGTCGTTCGCGTCAACGTGATGCCAGCTGACAAAGCTGCACACCCAGAAACAACAAAGCCCGCACGAGGCGGGCTGACGCTACCGGCTTGGTTACCCCGAAGGGTCACATTGCTTGTGGCAACCACCTTGCCCCGGAGGCAGGTTGGTGTGAGCGTCAGCGCTCATCTCTAAATGTGGGATTAGTCTACCAAGAAATTGCTTGATGGAGCAACCAAAATCTGGATAGCACAAGAAAGAAACGAGTGGGTTTCCACAATGGGTTGCCACTCAAAAGCTGTTTGTTGAGTGCGCGCATAAATCAGTGCACAGAAATGCAACTTGCAATGCAACGGATAAAGGTCATTAACAAGATGGCTAACAGGTAAACCCAGTTTTACAGGAGTCTGCTGAAGCCGAAGTCAACCCAAGCGTGCAACTGATTGACCTGAATCTGCCTACAGATTGCCTACAGGCGACACCAAAACAAAACGCCCTAGAAACCAAAAAGGTCGCTAGGGCGCATGAATGTTGGGGTGGCTGATGGGGCTCGAACCCACGACAACAGGAATCACAATCCTGGACTCTACCAACTGAGCTACAGCCACCGTAGAGGCAAAATTATAACCTAGCTATTTTGATTTCTGCCTTGAATTTTTCTTTTAATAACTTGTAGTACGCCAAGCCCTCGGCAGATGCCCACCACTGGGCGTATTGTTCACGCTCACGGGCCGCACCAGACGCGTTGGCCGCATCACGGGGTAATACTTTTTCAACCTTCACCACCGCGTAACCACTGGCGCCTAAGTCCACGCCTACCCATGCAGGCAAGGTTTGCGTGCTGGCACGCAAGGCAGCCTCTACCAAGGCGGTGGGTTGCACTTGCTTAGATTCACGCGACAGCACGATGGCAGCAGGCAGTTTGGCGATGTCCGGGCTGGCCTTCCATTCGGCCAGCTTGGCTGCACCTTCTGAGCGCGCACGTTCAGTGGCAAGTTGAGCCACCACTTGCTCGCGCACGCGGGCTTTGACCTCATCCAATGGCAAGGTGCGCGCAGGGCTGTAGCTGGTGATGCGGGCTGCCGCCAACACGTTGGGGGCCAGCTCCACCGCTTCGGTGTTTCGTTTTTTCTCAATCGAGTCTTGCGAGAACACGGCCGCCAAAAGCTTGGGGTTGTTCGCGGCTGTGTCGCCCGCCACCACCTCGCGACCCAAGTTGGTGGCATGTTGCACGTCGAGCTTGAGGCGTTCGGCCGCGGGCTTCAAGCTGTCAGACTGTTCGTACACGATGTTGGTGAACTGCTCAGCGACTTCGGCAAATTTGCGTTGGGCCAACTGGCCGCGCACTTCTTGCTCCAACTTAGCGCGTTGTGATTCAAAGCTTTTTTGTTCTGGCAGTTTGATGTCGGTCAAACGGATGATGTGAAAGCCAAATTCTGTTTCCACCAAGCCACTGGTCTCGCCCTTTTTGAGGGCGTAAGCGACGTCTTCAAACGCCTTGACCATGGCACCTCGGCCAAAGAAATCAAGGTCGCCACCTTTGGCGGCAGAGCCTGTGTCTTGCGAGTTTTTACGGGCCAACTCAGCAAACTGATTCGGTGACTTTTGCACTTCACCCAACAAGGCTTGCGCCTTGGCTCGCGCGGCCTCACGCTCTGCGGCTGACACGCCTTTGTCGGCACTGATCAAAATGTGGCTGGCACGGCGCTCTTCCAAACCGGCCAAGCGCGCTGTGTTTTGTTCGTAGTACGACTTGAGTTCAGCCTCGGGCACCACGATGTCTTTTTGCACCGCAGCCAAGTTCAGCACCACGTATTCGATGTCGGCACGTTCGGCCGACTGAAACTTGTCGGCGTTAGCTTTGTAATAAGTCTCTAGCTCTTCTGCGCTGGGGTTAATTTGGCCCGCAAAGTCAGCGGGCGCAAAGCGTGCCACTTGCACTTGACGCTGCTCATAAAAAGCATTCAAGGTCACATCGGCCAAAGCAGCCGAACTAAAGCTGGTTACGCCAACACCTGACATGACTTGGCGTGACGCCAAATCGCCGCGCACTTGTGCTTCAAACGATTCTGGCGACATGCCCTGCGTGGCCAACAGCTGGCGATAACGGTCCATATCCAAAGTGCCATCTGCGCGGCGCAGAGCCGCAATGGTTGGGTTTTGTTGTAGCTCGGCAGCCAAGCGGGCATCGCTGGCGCCCAAGCGCAGTTTGCTCGCCGCCACTTGCAACAAGCGGTCACGCACCATGCGCTCCAGCGTGCTGTATTTGGCTTCTGGTGTGTCAAACAACTTCACATCCACATTGGGCATGCTGCTGCGCATGCGTTCGATTTGGCTGCGATGTGCGGCATCCCACTCGGCTTGTGTGATGTCGTTGCCATCGACGGTGGCCACCGTCGCGCCACCTTCGCGAAAACGGTTGTAGCCTTCAAGTCCAAACAAAACAAAAGACGGGAAAATCAACAGGAACAGCAAAAACTGCATGACCCGTGTGTGCTTGCGAACAAAATCAAACATGTGATGGACTCATCGTGAAGTGTGAGAAGCCAAGAAAAAAGGCGAACCTTTGAGTTCGCCTTTTTAATGGGTGGTGGGTGCTGACGGGGTCGAACCGCCGACCTACTGCGTGTAAGGCAGCCGCTCTGCCAACTGAGCTAAGCACCCAACCGAAACCGTTAATTAGTTCAAGGCGTCTTTCAAACCCTTGCCTGGACGGAACTTAGGCACCTTGGCGGCTTTGATTTTAATAGCTTCGCCAGTGCGTGGGTTACGACCTGTACGAGCAGCGCGCTTACCCACTGCAAACGTACCGAAACCAACCAAAGAAACTGTGCCGCCTTTTTTCAAGGTGGTCTTGACTGCGCCGATGGTGGACTCGAGTGCGCGAGTGGCAGCAGCTTTAGAAATGTCTGCGTGCTTGGCAATGTGCTCAATCAGTTCTGTCTTATTCACAAAAATCCCCTCTCAATGAGATGTGATGTTAGTAGGAGTTTGATGCCGCGGATGTTGCCATCTCAGCACAGCATAGAAAAGAATTCTAGTCGTTTTTTTAAACAAAAAATCACAAGGCTTCAGCAATGGCGCGACCCACATCTGAAGTACTCGCGTTACCACCAATGTCTGGCGTCCTAGGCGCACCACTCTTGGGGTCAAGCACTTTCTCAATCGCTGCCATCACCGCATCGTGTGCATCCTTATGACCTAAGAACTCCAGCATCATCGCGCCGCACCAAATTTGACCAATGGGGTTGGCAATGCCTTTGCCCGCAATGTCTGGCGCCGAACCGTGCACGGGTTCGAACAGCGAAGGGAATTTGCGGTCGGGGTTCAAGTTGGCACTGGGCGCAATGCCAATGGTGCCAGTGCATGCAGGGCCTAAGTCGCTCAAGATGTCGCCAAACAAATTGCTGGCCACCACCACATCAAAGAAGTCGGGGCGCTGCACAAAGTGAGCGGTCAAGATGTCGATGTGGAACTTATCCACGTTGATGCCAGGATAGTTCTTGGCCATTTCAACCACACGTTCATCCCAATAGGGCATGGTAATGGCAATGCCATTGGACTTGGTGGCGCTGGTCAGATGCTTTTTAGGGCGTGTCTGCGCCAACTCAAATGCAAACTTCAACACGCGGTCTACGCCGATGCGTGACATCACGGTTTCTTGCATCACGATTTCGCGCTCAGTACCGGGGTACATGCGGCCGCCGATGCTGGAGTATTCGCCTTCGGTGTTTTCACGCACGATGTACATGTCAATCTCACCAGGCTGGCGAGGCGTGCCGTCACGGCGCACCACGGGCGCGATGATGCCGGGCATCAAACGCGCAGGCCGCAGGTTGATGTATTGGTCAAACTCACGGCGAAACATCAAGAGCGAACCCCACAGCGATACGTGGTCTGCAATCTTGTCGGGCCAACCCACGGCACCGAAGTAAATGGCGTCGTGGCCACCGATTTGGTCTTTCCAATCGTCGGGCAGCATTTGGCCGTGCTTCTCGTAATAGTCCCAGCTGGAAAAATCGAAGTGGTCAAACTTCAAGTCAATGCCGAATTTACGGGCCACGGCGTCCATGACGCGAATGCCTTCGGGCATGACTTCTTTGCCAATGCCGTCACCGGCGATCACTGCAATGCGTTTTTGACTCATCTTCAACCTTTAACAAACATTCGAAAAATTAAGCGGCAATTTTAGGTGGACGCACCACCAAGCTCACCCCCGCAGCGGTCACGGCAATGCCTGCCAGTGTCACCAAGGTGATG
>CANGOY010000052.1 GCA_947455585.1 Comamonadaceae bacterium | reverse complement strand
TCAGCGACGAAGCTGGAGGTACGTTGCATGAGCACCGAGACACGGGGATGGACAGGTTCAAGGCTGGGCACAGGTGGCTCACTGAGGACTTGGCTGTGAACCTCAAGCTTTCGAACCGCCCGGTGCGGACCCGCATGCCGGGTGGTGTGGCAGGGGTGCCTCCTACCGGAGGCCCCCTATGCCGATTGGGCGTCACTCAAGCCTGTGCCTAGTTTGAAGCGCAGGCCTTGCGGTGTTTCTACCCACAAAGCGCCTGTGCGCTGTGCGTGTTTGCCTTGGCCTGCTTCGTGCCCTACGACTTTGGCTTCGGCGTCTTCGTGCGGTTTGACTTTGAGCACATCGCCGTTGCGGCCGCTTTGGTACACGCTGTTGCCACGGTGCAGTACCAAACCTTCGCCACCGGCTTTAACCGTTTTTTGCAGAAGAGTTTTCAATGCTGTATGCGATTGCATTTGGTTTTGTTGCACAGCTTGTAACCACGGCTTGCCAATTTGTTTGACCGTAGCGTGGTAAGTGGCAATGCGTTCGGTGAATGGTTGGGAGGGCGTGGATGCGTCAAACACCATGAATCGCATAGCGCGCCATTCGCTGTCGGGCGCTTGCTTTTGCTGAATGACGGAGGCACCTTGCTCAAACTGGCCGAGCCCTGCCCAAAGTTCGCCTTCAAACGGGGAGGAGGGCCAGCCTTGCACAAACCAAGCGGGTGGGTTGAGTGCTTTGCCGCTTCGGCTTAACAGTTGCTGACCGTTCCAAGACCCGCGAATGCCGTCGTATTTTTCGCTCACCCAATAGTCGGTGAGATTTTCATTGCCCTGATAAGGGCTGGCCAGCCACAGCGCAGGCGGCTGTGTGGCGAGTGCGGGTAAGGAGGCGAGGCTGCCGAGGCAACCCAAGGAGAGGCGTGAAAGCAAATCGCGGCGTTGCATGCTTGTCTCCTTGGGGCTTGGTTGCCCTCACATATGGCCACCCGCGTGGCCAGGAGCGTCAGCTTACTCGGCTACAGGCTCGGCAATGCCACCTACAACTTGGCTAAATCCGCCGTCCACATAGGTAATTTCGGCGGTCACGCCTGCGGCCAAGTTAGACATCAAGAACGCGGCCACGTTGCCCACGTCTTCGATGGTCACGTTGCGGCGGATGGGCGAGGCTTCTGCCACCACACTCAAAATCTTGCCAAAGCCTTTGATGCCGCTGGCGGCCAAGGTTTTGATAGGGCCTGCGCTGATGCCGTTGGCGCGCAATTGGCGGCCTTTGGCACCCAAAGATTCGGCTGTGTAGCGAACAGACGCTTCGAGTGATGCTTTGGCCAATCCCATGGTGTTGTAGTTGGGCACCGTGCGAATGGCGCCGAGGTACGACAGGGTCAGCACGGCAGATTTGTCGTTCAAATAGGGCAGCGCAGCCTTGGTCATCGCAGGGAAGCTGTAAGCGCTGATGTCGTGGGCGATGGCGAAGCCTTCGCGTGACAAACCTTCGAGGAAGTCGCCTGCAATAGCTTCACGCGGTGCAAAACCAATGGCGTGCACAAAACCGTCAAATGTGGGCCAGTGGGTCGACAGGTCTTTGAACATTTGGTTGATTTGGTCATCGCTGCCCACATCGCAGTCAAAAATCAGTTTAGAGTCAAAGTCTGCCGCGAATTCGGTAATACGGTCTTTGAAGCGTTCACCCACGTAGCTAAACGCCAACTCGGCACCTTGTTCGTGGCAAGCTTTGGCGATGCCGTAAGCGATGGAACGGTTAGACAACACGCCCGTGATAAGAAGCTTTTTGCCAGACAGGAAACCAGTTTTTGTACTCATGTGAATCTCTCCAAAAAAATCTTGCAGAATTGTCGCATGCGTAGCTTCTTCATTTTGTTGGCATTTTTGTGTTCTGGCCCCTCGTGGGCGGGGCATGCGTACGCCCAATTTGGGGACATTAAATACCCCGCCAACTTCAAAAACTTTGACTATGTCAACCCACTGGCCCCCAAAGGCGGTGAGCTGGTGTTGGTGCCGCCGTCGCGCTTGTCCAGCTTTGACAAGTACAACCCGTTCACCCTCAAAGGCAATGCGGCTCCCGGCTTGACGGGCTTGGTGTTTGAATCTTTGCTGACAGGAACGATGGACGAGCCCACCACGGCTTATGGCTTGTTGGCCGAGGACGTGACAGTGGCGGCAGACCGTCGCTCAGTCACGTTCAGGTTGCGCCCCCAAGCCCGTTTTCACAATGGCGATGCAGTCATGGCCGAGGACGTGAAGTATTCGTTCGAGCAACTCATCAGCAAGCAGGCTGCGCCACAGTTTCGAACCCTGTACGCCGAGGTGGCAGCTGTGACGGTGGTGGACCCACGCACCATTCGTTTTGATTTCAAACGCGTCAATCCAGAGCTCCCGCTGATTGTTGGGGGCATGCCTGTGTTCAGCCGACATTGGGGCGAAGAGGACGGTCGAACCAAACCCTTTGACAAAATCGTCACAGATATGCCGATTGGCAGCGGCCCCTACAAAATTGGCCGCGTGGTGTTTGGGCGCGACGTGAGCTACGAGCGCGACAACAACTACTGGGCGCGCGACTTGAGTGTGCGCAAAGGCCTGTTCAACTTTGACCGCATCACGTACCGCCTTTACAAAGACAACACTGCGCAGCTAGAAGGCTTCAAAGCGGGGGAGTTTGACTTGGTGCAGTCCTTCATTGCACGCGAGTGGGCGAGGGGCTACACGGGCAAACAGTTTGCAACGCGCCAATTGATGAAAAGCGAGTTCAAGCACGGCAACGCGGGTGACTTTCAGGGCTTCATGTTCAACACCCGTTTGCCCAAGTTCAAAGATGCGCGTGTGCGCGAGGCCATTGCCCTGGCAATGGACTTTGAGTGGATGAATCGTCAGCTCTTTTACGGCGCCTACCAGCGCGTGCGTGGCTACTTCGTGGCCAGTGATTTTGAAGCTACGGGCATGCCTGATGTGGCAGAGCTGGCCTTGCTCACTCCGCTGCGCGACAAGCTCTCACCCAATGTGTTCAAAGATGCCGTGCCGCAATCGCCTCGAACTTCGTTAGACCCTAAGTCCGGCGAGACCCTGCGCGACCATTTGCGTCGGGCCAAGACTTTGTTGGCCGAGGCCGGTTGGACTTACCGTGATGGTGCATTGCGCAACGCCAAGGGCGAGGCGTTCACCGTTGAGTTTTTGGATAATTCGGGCGCCATGGGCCGTGTTATCACGCCGTACGCCAAGAACTTAGAGAAGCTAGGCTTTCAGGTGAACTACAAAGTCATTGACTTTGCCATTCTGCAAAAGCGGCTCGATGTGTTCGACTTTGAAATCATCAGCAACCGCATTGTGGGCAGCGAGTCACCTGGCACAGAGCTGATGGAGCGTTTTGGCTCAAAGGCTGCCAACACCGAAGGCTCGGGCAACTTCATTGGCATTCAAGACCCTGCGGTGGACGCTTTGTTAGAAAACGTGACCTCTGCCAAAACGCGGCCTCAACTCATCACGGCGGTGCGTGCCTTAGACCGCGTGTTGCGCCACGGCCACTACAGCGTGCCGCATTGGTACGGTGCGGTGCACCGTGTGGCGTGGCGCAATGGACGCTTTGAGTTGCCAGCTGTCATGCCGCGTTACTACCAGCCTGAGACGTGGGCATCGTCTGCCTGGTGGGCCACCATCGACAACCGCGCCACTTTGGCTGCAACCAAAAGAGCGGAGCGTGCGCCATGAGTTCGTACATTCTTAGACGTTTGTTGTTGATGATTCCTACCTTGTTCGGGGTGTTGCTGATGACCTTTGTGGTCATTCAGTTTGTGCCAGGTGGACCGGTTGAGCAAATGGTGTCTCAGCTGCAAGGCCGCGACAGTGGCGGCGAGGGTGCTGCCGTAGCCGGTGCGGGCTACCGTGGCCGCCAAGGTGTGGACGCAGCGCGTATTGAAGAAATTCGCCAGCAATATGGCTTTGACAAACCACCTGCTGAGCGCTTTTGGCAAATGCTTCAACAGTTTGCAGTGTTTGATTTGGGTAAGAGTTTTTTCTATTCCAAAACGGTGTGGGAACTGGTGAAAGAAAAAATGCCGGTCTCTATCAGCTTGGGTCTGTGGACATTCTTTTTGAGCTACCTCATTTCCGTCCCCTTGGGCGTGGCCAAGGCTGTGCGTGCTGGCTCCACATTTGATTTGTTGAGCAGCTTGCTGGTGTTGGTGGGTTTCGCCATTCCCGGCTTTGTGTTGGGCGTGGCATTGCTGGTGGTGTTTGGTGGCCAGCTCCAGTGGTTCCCGCTGCGCGGTTTGACTTCTGCCAATTGGGAGCAGCTGACGTGGGGTGCACGTATCACCGACTATGTGTGGCACATCGTGTTGCCCGTCACGTCCAGTGTCTTGGGTGCTTTTGCCGTGACCACGTTGCTGACCAAAAATGCCATGCTTGAAGAGATTCGCAAGCAATACGTGCTCACCGCTCGCGCCAAAGGTTTGTCAGAACGCCGCGTGATTTGGAACCATGTGTTCCGCAACGCGCTCATTCCGCTGGTCACAGGTTTTCCTGCTGCTTTCATCGGTGCGTTCTTCACGGGCTCGCTGTTGATTGAAACTTTGTTCTCGCTGGATGGTTTGGGCCTGCTGAGTTACGAGAGCGTGATGCGCCGTGACTATCCCGTGGTGTTGGGCACTTTGTATTTGTTCACGCTGATTGGTTTGGTCACCAAACTCATCAGCGACCTTTGTTATGTCTGGGTGGACCCACGTGTCAAATTCGACTGAAGCCTCTTTGTCGCCCACCCAGCGCGCCTGGCAGCGGTTCCGGCACAACCGCTTGGGCTTTTACAGCTTGGTGTTGTTTGTGTTTTTCTTCGGCTTAAGTCTGCTGGCCGAAGTGTTGTGCAACGACAAGCCTTTGCTGGCTCGCTACAACGGCAGCTTTTACATGCCCATCGTGCATAACCAGCCTGAGACCACTTTTGGCGGCGACTTCGACACGCCCACTGACTATCTCGACCCTTTCATTCAAGCCCAGTTTGACAAGCCCGGTAACTGGGCTCTGTATCCAATCATTCCGTACCACCACACCACGTTGAATTACTTTGCCAAGGTGCCTAACCCAGCGCCGCCGTCGGCGGACAACTGGTTCGGCACAGACGACCGAGGCCGCGATGTGTTGGCGCGTTTGTTGTACGGCTTTCGCATTTCGGTGTTGTTTGCTTTAGCGCTCACCTTATTTGGCACAGTCATTGGCATCTTGACCGGCGCCTTGCAAGGCTTCTTTGGCGGCAAGACCGACTTGGCCATGCAGCGCTTCATCGAGGTGTGGAGTGCCATGCCTGAGCTGTATTTGCTCATCATCTTCTCTGCAGTGTTTGACCCGAGCATCACCCTGTTGCTGATTTTGTTGGGGCTGTTTGGTTGGATGGGCTTGTCCGACTATGTGCGTGCTGAGTTCTTGCGCAACCGCCAGCTGGACTATGTGCGCGCTGCGCGTGCTTTGGGTTTGTCAGATGCGCAAATCATGTGGCGCCATGTGCTGCCCAACAGCTTGACGCCCGTGGTCACCTTTTTGCCGTTTCGCATGAGCGCGGCCATCTTGTCGCTCACGTCGTTGGACTTTTTAGGCTTGGGCGTACCGCCCGGCACACCGAGCTTGGGCGAGTTGTTGGCGCAAGGTAAAAACAACATCGATGCGTGGTGGATTTCTTTGTCCACCTTTGCCGTACTGGTCGTCACTTTGATGTTGCTCACCTTCATGGGCGACGCATTGCGCGACGCACTGGACCCCAGAAAGGCACGCGCATGAGACTGCCTTTGCTTCAAGTGCGCGATTTGCGCATTGGTTTTCAAGCCGAAGATGTCGTCAAAGGCATCAGCTTCAACTTAGACCTTGGCGAAAAGCTCGCCTTGGTGGGCGAGTCAGGCTCGGGCAAAAGCGTCACCGCTCTGAGTTTTGTCAAACTGCTCGAAGGTGCTCGCGTGTCTGGCCGCGTGTTGTGGACAGCGCAAGACGCTGACACGCTTGCGCCCGAAGCCACCGACGCGCCGCACACGCATGATTTGGTCAAGCTCAGTGAGCGTGAGCTGATCAACATTCGCGGACAAGACATTGCCTTTGTGTTTCAAGAGCCCATGACGGCCTTGAACCCGTTGATGATGGTGGGCGACCAAATCGCTGAAGTGCTTGAGCTCAAACGCGGCATGACCCGCGCTGAAGCTTGGCATGAGGCGGTGGAGTTGCTCAACCTCACCGGCATCCCTGAGCCGGTGCGCCGTGCCAGCGCGTACCCGCATCAGCTGTCGGGTGGTCAACGCCAACGCGTGATGATTGCCATGGCTTTGGCCTGTCGCCCGCGCTTGCTGGTGGCCGATGAGCCCACCACCGCGCTTGATGTGTCGCTGCGTGCGCAAATTTTGGATTTGCTCAACGACCTGCAAAAGCGCTTCGGCATGGCCGTGCTGCTCATCACGCACGACCTCAACACTGTGCGCCGCTTTGCCGACCAAGTGTTGGTCATGGAGAAAGGCGTGATCGTGGAGTCGGGGGCTGTGGATGTGGTGCTGACGTATCCCAACCATCCCTACACGCAAAAGCTGATTGACAGCCAGCCACCGCGCAATGTGGTGGAAGCCAAAAACAATGCACCAGCGGTGATGCAAGCTAGGGCTTTGCGCGTGAGTTACCCCATCCGTCGCGCAGGTTGGCTGGGCTGGTTTAAGGGGGACCAGTTTGTGGCGGTGCAGGGCGCAAGCTTTGATTTGCGTGCGGGTCAAACGTTGGGCGTGATTGGCGAATCAGGGTCTGGTAAAACCACTTTGGCTTTGGCTGCGCTTGGGTTGATGCCCAGCGAGGGCACGCTCACCATCGACAGTGTGGCTTGGCAAGGCAAGGCTGCCCAAGACTTGCCGCTGCGTCGCAAAGTGCAGGTGGTGTTTCAAGACCCGTTTTCATCGCTGTCACCGCGCATGAACGTGCAAGAGTTGGTGTCTGAGGGCCTCACGCTGCACGCGCCTGGGCTGGATGACTTGGGTCGTTTGCGCCGCATGTTGGTGACCTTGGCCGCTGTCGGTTTGACCGAAACCGAGTTCCCCGGTTTGCTGCAGCGATACCCGCATGAGTTTTCGGGCGGTCAGCGTCAGCGTTTGGCCATTGCGCGTGCTTTGGTGGTTGAGCCGCAGGTGTTGGTGTTGGACGAGCCCACCAGCGCTTTGGACGCCACCACCCAGTTGCAAGTCTTGCAACTCTTGCAAAAGCTCCAGCGCGAGCGGGGTTTGAGTTATTTGCTCATCACCCACGATGTATCAGTCATCCGCGCCATGGCGCACCATGTCATGGTCATGCAAGCCGGTAAGGTGGTGGAGGCGGGCACGTTTGAGCAGGTTTTGAACAATCCTCAGGCGGCCTACACCAAGATTTTGGTAGGGTCTGAGGTCTAAAAAGTCCTTTTATCCTTTGATAATCAAGCATTTAGGCGCTACAATGAGCGCTTCACGACCAAACGGGCGGGTAATTACCGCTCGTTTTTTTTGGTCGTTTGTTTTTTGAACACTTGATTTAGAAGGCTATTTTCCGACGTGAGTTTGCAGCAAACCGTAGAACAAACAGTGACCGGCTTAGGTTACGACCTGGTAGAGATTGAACGCTCGGCCGGAGGTCTCTTGCGCATCACGATCGACATGCCTTGGACGGCTGACACCCCTGTTCAGCCCATCAATGTGGAAGACTGCGAACGCGTCACGCGCCAACTGCAATTTGCATTGGAAGTCGATGGCGCCGAATACGCCCGCCTTGAGGTGTCTTCTCCTGGTATTGACCGCCCTTTGCGCCACCAAGCTGATTTCGAACGTTTTTTAGGCGAAGAGGTTGACCTCACGCTCAAGGCTCCCATTGGCGCTGCAGCAGCAGGCCAAGTGTCGGCCACCCGTAAAAAATTCCGTGGCACTTTAGAGCGCACCGACGATGGTGCAGGTTGGCAAATCACCTGGCGTGATGAAGTCAAGGCCAAGCCTGGTCAAAAAGTTAGCCCCAAAAGATTAGCCGAAATGCCAGTGCACGCACTGGGTTTCACGCTGGACGAGCTGCGAGAAGCACGTCTGGCTCCGATTGTGGATTTCAAGGGCAAAAAGCCCCGTTGAACTTAGGTAAGAGAAGGAGTAACCGATCATGAACCGCGAAATGTTGATGTTGGTCGAGGCAATCTCGCGCGAGAAAAACGTCGAACGCGATGTGGTGTTTGGCGCCGTCGAATTGGCGCTGGCCCAAGCCACCAAAAAGTTGTACCAAGGTGAAGTGGACATTCGCGTCGCGATGGACCGCGACTCGGGTGAGTACGAGACTTTCCGCCGTTGGTTGGTGGTGCCTGACGAAGCTGGTTTGCAAAACCCAGAAGCCGAAGAAATGTTGATGGACGCCCGCGAACGCGTGGCTGACGCCGAAGAAGGCGAATACATCGAAGAAGGCATCGAGTCTTTGCCGATCGGCCGTATCGGCGCGATGGCTGCCAAGCAAGTCATTTTGCAAAAAATCCGTGATGCTGAACGCGAAATGTTGCTCAACGATTTCATGTCGCGCGGCGACAAGATTTTTGTGGGCACGGTCAAACGCATGGATAAAGGCGACCTCATTGTCGAATCTGGCCGTGTTGAAGGTCGTCTGCGTCGCAGCGAAATGATTCCTAAGGAAAACTTCCGCAGTGGCGACCGCGTGCGCGCCATGATCATGGACGTGGACCTTACCTTGCGCGGTGCCCCCATCATCTTGTCGCGTTCGTCGCCTGAGTTCATGGTGGAGTTGTTTCGCCACGAAGTGCCAGAAATCGAACAAGGCATGCTCGAGATTAAATCATGCGCCCGTGACTCTGGCTCACGCGCCAAGATTGCTGTCATCTCTCACGACAAACGTGTGGACCCCATTGGCACTTGCGTTGGCGTGCGTGGCACCCGCGTGAACGCCGTGACCACTGAGCTCGCAGGCGAGCGTGTGGACATCGTGTTGTGGAGTGAAGATCCAGCGCAATTCGTGATTGGGGCTTTGGCTCCGGCCAACGTCAGTTCTATCGTGGTGGACGAAGAGCGTCACGCCATGGACGTGGTGGTGGACGAAGAAAACCTCGCCATCGCCATCGGTCGCGGCGGTCAAAACGTGCGCTTGGCTGCTGAATTGACCGGTTGGAAAATCAACATCATGGACGCGGCTGAGTCAGCTCAGAAGCAAGCTGATGAAACATTCAGCATCCGTGAATTGTTCATGGCCAAGTTGGACGTGGACCAAGAAGTCGCTGACATCTTGATTGAAGAAGGCTTCACCAGCCTCGAAGAAGTGGCCTACGTGCCCTTGCAAGAGATGTTGGAAATTGAAAGCTTTGACGAAGACACCGTCAACGAGTTGCGCACACGTGCCAAGGATGCGCTGCTCACCATGGAAATTGCACGCGAAGAGAGCGTCGAAGAAGTTTCGCAAGATTTGCGCGACCTCGAAGGATTGAATGCGGAGTTCTTGCCCCAGTTGGCTGAGAGCGGCGTACACACCCGTGACGATTTGGCCGATTTGGCCGTAGACGAGCTCACAGCCATTACCGGCCAAAGCGAAGAAGAGGCCAAAGCCCTGATCTTGAAGGCACGTGAACATTGGTTCACGGGTCAAGAGTAATGGTCATGGCGAGGAAGATCAGATATGTCCAGTACGACCGTAGCCGAGTTTGCCAGCGAACTCAAAAAACCCACCGACACCCTGCTTGATCAACTCAAGGCAGCCGGTGTCGCCAAATCTTCGGCCAGCGATGTGCTGACCGAAGGCGACAAACAAAAGCTCTTGAGCCATTTGCAAGCCAGCCATGGCACAGCTTCTCCTGAGCGCAAGAAAATCACCT
>CANGOY010000051.1 GCA_947455585.1 Comamonadaceae bacterium | reverse complement strand
GACCGCTTGCAAGCCTTTCGCAACACCATGTACTTGATTCAAAAACGCTTGCAACTATTGGTGAACTTGCCTGCCGACAAACTGCAAAAAGCCATGTTGCAACACACAGCCAAAGAGCTGAGCCAGGAACTCGTATGAATTTTTTTGAACGCTATCTCACCGCTTGGGTGGCCTTGTGCATCGTCGTGGGCATTGCACTGGGGCAATGGCAGCCAGAGCTTTTTCAAGCCATTGGCAGCTTGGAGTACGCGCAGGTCAACTTGCCAGTCGGTTTGCTAATTTGGGTCATGATCATCCCCATGCTCATCAAGGTGGACTTTGGCGCGCTGCACGAAGTGCGTCAGCACATCAAGGGCATTGGCGTGACGCTGTTTGTCAACTGGTTGGTCAAGCCGTTTTCAATGGCGCTGCTGGGTTGGTTTTTCATTCGCTATTTGTTTGCGCCACTGTTGCCTGCCGACCAAATTGACAGCTACATCGCAGGTCTGATTTTGCTGGCTGCTGCACCCTGCACCGCTATGGTGTTTGTGTGGAGCCGCCTCACCAACGGTCACCCCTTGTTCACCCTGTCGCAAGTGGCGTTGAACGACGCCATCATGGTGGTGGCGTTTGCACCGCTGGTGGCGTTCTTGCTGGGGTTGTCGGCCATCATCGTGCCATGGGACACGCTCATCACATCGGTGGTGTTGTACATCGTCATTCCGGTGGTGTTGGCACAGCTGATTCGCAAAGCACTGTTGGCACAAGGCACAAAAAAGTTTGAGGCTGTGATGGCAAACATCGGCCCGTGGTCCATCGCGGCTTTGTTAGCTACGCTGGTGCTGTTGTTTGCGTTTCAAGGTGAAGCGATTTTGAAGCAGCCCTTGGTCATTGCCTTGCTGGCCGTGCCCATCTTGATTCAAGTGTTGTTCAACTCTGCCCTGGCATATTTCCTCAACCGTGCAGTAGGTGAGTCGCACAACGTGGCCTGCCCTTCTGCCTTGATTGGCGCCTCTAACTTCTTCGAGCTGGCTGTGGCCGCAGCCATCAGCCTGTTTGGCTTTGAGTCCGGCGCTGCGCTGGCCACGGTGGTGGGCGTGCTGATTGAGGTGCCGGTGATGTTGCTGGTGGTGCATGTGGTGAACCGCAGCAAAGGTTGGTACGAGCGGACGCCTTGAATGACCACCGCCACCACAAGGTCGGTTTGGATTTCTAGAATGCGACATGCGTTTGTTTTTAAATATTCTGGGTTTTCAAACCGCTTGGTGGGCTTGCATTGCGGGGGTTGGTCGCGGGCTTGAAATACCAGTCTTGCTGTATGGCTTGGTGCTGGCGGGTCTGCACCTGCGATTTGCACACCAGCCGCAGCAAGAGGCCAAACTTGCCGCGCTGGCAATGCTCGTTGGCATGGCCGCTGACACACTGCTGCAAACAACATCGGTCATCAGTTTTTACGGATGGGCACTCGGGCCCTTGAGCCCGTTTTGGTTGTGGCTGCTGTGGGCTTTGTTTGCCATGACCTTGAACACCTCTTTGAAGTTTTTACAAAGCCACACCCTTTGGCTGTCAGTGGCAGCGGGTCTGGTGTTTGGCCCGCTCACCTACTATGCTGGGGCACAGCTGGGCGCGGCGTCTTTTGACAGCACGCCCTTTCACTTCGGCGTTTTGGCCATCACTTGGGGCTTTGCGCTCCCCGTTTTGGTCTACGCAGCCAAGCACTTTTTCACACCATCCAAAGGTCTCTCATGATGAACCGTCGCACGCTTTTACTCAGTGGCATGACCACCACCGCCCTCGCAAGCCTCAGTGGGTGCGCCAGCCCCACGGTGGACGATTACGCCAGCCAAAAACCCGTGCTCGACCTGCGCACCTACTTCAACGGCATGGTGGACGCGTGGGGCATCTTCACCGACCGCAACGGCAAGGTGGTCAAGCGTTTCACCGTGGAGATGAAATGCCAATGGCACAACGACCAAGGCATCTTGGACGAAGACTTTGTGTACTCAGACGGCACCAAAGAAAAACGCATTTGGAAACTCACCGACAAAGGCAATGGCGCCTACGTCGGCATCGCTGGCGATGTGGTGGGCACGGCGGAGGGCCAAACCAAAGGCAATGCGTTCAACTGGCGTTACACCTTGGCCCTGCCCGTGGACGGCACGGTGCTGAATGTGCAAATGGACGACTGGATGTATTTGATGAACGACCGCGTCATGCTCAACAAAGCACGCATGACCAAGCTGGGCATTCACTTGGGCGATGTCACCCTGTCGTTCACGAAAAGGAGTTAATGCATGCAAGGTTCTGTCTTCAAGCGCGTGACCTTTTTCACGCTTGGGGTTTTGGCCTGTGTGCTGGCCCATGCCAGCGACTTGTCTGAAAAACTGCAATCGCCTGATCATGTGCTGCTGATGCGTCACACCCTCGCCCCGGGTGTGGGTGATCCTGCCAACTACACGCTGGCCGATTGCAAAACGCAGCGCAACCTCAGTGCAGAAGGCCGTCAACAAGCGGTGGTGGTGGGTGATTGGCTTAGACATCAAGGCGTCAATCACGCCGATGTGTATTCGAGTGCTTGGTGCCGCTGCAAGGACACGGCGCAATTGCTGGGCTTCAAAGGCTGGCAAGTGGAACCCACCTTGGCTTCGTTTTTTGATGAGATGCACACAGCCCAAGCGCAAAACAAACGGCTACAAAGCTTCATTGCGCAGAAGCTCAAGACCAAAGGCGCACAGCCCCTGATCTTGGTGACGCACCATGTCAACATCTTCGAGTTCATGGGCGAGAACATCAGCTCGGGCGACTTGGTGTTAGCCAAGGTCGATGCCACAGGAAAGATGCTGTCCTACCGACTCATACCGCGCCCCAACGAGGCGCGCTAAGTCTGCCTCACTGGCTCACCACGCAATGTGCTCGCCTTTGTAGTCCACATAATGCGCGCCCGATTTGGGTGTGAGGCTTTTCAAGGCAGACAACATGCCAGTCACAGACTCAGCTGGTTCCAACAAATGCGGCACAGAACTGGCGAAAGCTTGTGACAAATTAGACCTGACGGTGCCTGGCTGCAAAGCCACCACACGCAGATCTGCATTCTTTCGCTGCAGTTCAATGGCCGCCGTTTGCAGCAACATGTTCAATGCCGCTTTGGCGGCGCGATAGCCATACCAACCGCCCTTGGTGTTGTCTGAAATACTGCCCACGCGTGCAGACAGCTTGGCATACACCGCAGGGCCTGAAGCCAGCAAGGGTGCGAAGTGACGAAGCACCAACACCGGAGCAACGGCGTTGATATGAAAATTTTTCATCAAGGTGTCTTCACGCAAACTGGCCAATGATTTTTCGGGGCCCACGCCGTCGATGGTCAACGCGCCGGTAGCGTCAATGATGATGTGATACGGGCCAGACGCACGGCACGCTTCAGCCTGCTGCTGAATGGACGCCTCATTCAACAAATCAAAACCTGCGGACTGAGAACGAGACACCTGCGCTACATAGGTGCAATGCGGGTCCGCTTGAAATGCAGCGACAAATGCGCCACCAATCGCACCGCTGGCACCCATGACCAGTGCCTTGTAGTCGGCGTCAAAAAGCGTGGGGTTAGACATGTTGCTTGTCATCAATGACCTCGGTGTCTGTCGGTGTGTACCGTCTTAAAAAATAACCACAACGCTTGATGTTGCGAATGGGAAGAATGTCGTTGCTGATTTTCTTGCGAAGCCGATGGATGTACACCTCAATTGCAGAGCTGTTGAGATCAATATTGTCTGGGTCCATTTCTTGCAAAAAATCTTCTTTGGAAGTGATTTGACCCACACGCCTTAACAAAACATCCACCACCTGTGCCTCGCGTGTGGTGAGGTCAACCTCTGCGCCATGCACATGCAGTTGTTTAAGGCCGTGGTCGAAACTCAGATGGCCGTACTGCGTGACCGAAGACACATGGCCTTGGCGCCTGCGCATCAACGCCCGCACCACAGCACCAAAGTACTTTTCGTCAAAAGGTTCGACCAAAAACCGATCCACACCCGCATCCAGCAAGCGCACGGCGTCGTTGGCTTGTTGGTCCGTCACGATGGCGATGCTGGGTGTCGCTTCGCGCAGCTGGACGAGGCGCTCAAAGTCTGTCCGCTGCTGGCGGTCTAGGTGGGTGGGATGCAACACAACCAAATCGCGCGGCCTGCCCATCATCGCAACGCTCATACTGGACTGCCAATGCAAACGTTCCACCTTGGCACTGGCAAACGACAAGGCACGGCGCACCTTGTTCGCAATTTGATCGTCGACCGTGAACAATGCAACATCAAGCATGACGAGCGCCTCTAAACATACGGTGACTCAAACCTCGTGGGTATCCGTCGCACCTGTCGCGTCTGGCATGGGTTGAGCTTGTGACCTATTGGCATTTGCAACAGGCGAGACATCCATTTTTGGAAAACACATTTTTTCGCCATCCCAACGTTGACCACACCAGCACGTGCCGTCGGCGTTGATGATGCAGGTTCCGGTGCCGCAGCACCTTGGGTCTTCACTCATAAAGGGCTTTCAAAATTTAACAGTTGGCGCGGCGGTGGTCGGCTATGGCGTGGTCGTCAAACTTCATGTCGGGGCTTCGCAGCGCACGGTGCTTGGTGGTACGGCCCTTCACGCGCATGCGCCACAAACGAAACGAACTGGGATTGAGCTCGGCGCGCATGAGGCGAATGACCTCGGGCTCACTCAGGCCCACGCGCTCGTAAATGGTCTCAAACGTGGTTCGGTCTTCCCACGCCATTTGAATCACCGCAGACACATCACCTGGGCTCAGGTTGGCAAGACGTTGGTGAGAACTGAGTTGCATGATGTGCGCAGTGCTTGAATCGAAAACGCTTCAGGCCATCATCATGGACAACTGAAACACCGAGTTGGGCGCCTTGGGCATGAGCTGCGCCACCAAGGGTTTGAATTTGAAGCGGCCCATGGTTTGAACAAATGAACGGGCTTCTTGGTCACGCGACTCGTCCACAAAGTCGGCCAAGGTGAAATTGCTGAGCGTAGCCTTGACGATTTGCTCTAAGCCAAGCTCATAGCTGGCAGGTGTTGATTTTTCTTCAGGCGTTGGGGTGGCAGCCTCTGCATCCACAGCGGGTGCAGTGTCTAAGGTGCATTCAAACACCGAGGCGATATCCCAAATCGAAATCAGCGAGGTGTCACCCTGAATCATGTAACCCCCGCCTGGACCTTTCATAGCGCTCACGATGGCGTGGGCTTTGAGCGGTTTGAGAATGTTCTCGAGGTAGGAGATTGACAAATCAAGTCTGGGCGACATCTCGGTCGTGGTGACGTAACCTGCGTGACGTTGGCCCGCCAGATACACACAAACCTCGATTGCGTTGATGGTTTTCTTTGAAATCATGGTTCAAACTCCTGTTGCGTAGAATTTTGACGCATTAATCTACGCAAAAGTGAATTTAATTTAAATATAACTATATTTCGACACATAATCTACTCAACACCTACTCAGAATATCACTTTGAACACCAGCGCCACGCCCTCAACCGCCCTGTACCGCATTGGTGCGGTGTCCAAAACCACGGGCATCCCCGTCTCGACCTTGCGCATTTGGGAAACGCGCTACGGCGCATTCAGCCCCGTCAAAACCGAAGGCAAGCAGCGGCTCTTTGCCGAGCTCGATGTGTCCAAGGCGCTGTTACTCAAACAGCTGTCGCAAAACGGGCACGCCATCAGCACGATTGCCAACCTCGACCTTGCGCAACTGCGCCGCATGAGCAACCTGCCGCACAACACACCCAACACGTTGGCAGCCCCGGGCCAATCCGTCTCATTGGCGGTGGTGGGGCTGAGCATGGCCAACCGAATTGAATCCAAAAAATTTGCCGCCGGCTTGAAGCAAAACCAAATCAATGTCACTGACGTATTGGTCGATTTGACCGCCGCCAGCGAAGCTGCTTTTGCAGACCGGCCGCAAGTGCTGTTGATCAAAGTCAACACGCTGCAAACCCCTGTTCACACCGCGATTCAGAAGCTGATCCAACAACACGCGTTTGCGCAAACCATCGTCATTTACAACTTCGCCCCCGACGCCGTGGTGCAAGCCATGAAGTTTTCAGGCTTGATCGTGCGACGCGAACCCATTTCAGACAGCGAATTGGCCGAGCTGCTGCAGTCCGTGCTGTTTGTGGATCAAGCACGCGCGCAAGAGTTTGGCACCACGGGCGCCGTCATTGCCAGTCGGAAATATTCAGACGCAACACTCAGCCGCGTGGCTGGCATTTCGACCAATGTGCTGTGCGAATGCCCCAAGCATGTGGCCGAGCTCATTTCGCAACTGGCGAGCTTCGAGGAATACAGCCAAGAGTGCTTGAATCAAAACGCAGACGATGCCCACCTGCATGCCTACTTGCGATCCATATCTGGCACCGCACGTTCTTTGTTTGAAAATGCCTTAGAAAAAATTGCCCAGCACGAAGGCATTGATTTACGCGAGGGTGCGGGCTAAGCCGCCTGCATGGCCTGCAACCACAAGTGATCAATCTCACTGAGCTTTGTTTTGTCAAACTCTGCTTCGCGCTCCCAATAGCGGCCCGAAGGAACCATGTAGCCCAACTCTTGCTCGGCCTGCAACACACGCGTCACAACCGTTGTGTCAAACAACTCACTTTGGCGGTTCAACATGTCTTGACAAAGGGGCTGGGTCGCAAACTCATTCATGGACACGCGCGGGAACAACAAGCGTGACTCGGGCAGCTGCGACAAATTCACCACCGCGCAATTTTGTGAATGCGCAAACGACAAGAAGCGAACGGACTTCGCCTCTAACGACTGCAACGTCACATCAGCACGCAATGGGTCTGGCGTGCCTTGGCCATAGAAGTGACTGGACTCGCCCGCTGCGGTGGCATAGACCATGTCGCAACCCAAAAACGCCAAGATGTCTGGCTTCAATGCCCCCAAAGCCCAATAGCCCGCAGTGAACGCCATGGTGCCGCCCGCATACACAAAGCCCCCAAAGTTATTTTGCTGGGGCACAAACTCTGATGCGGCGATCAGCCGCTGGTGGGTCAACAACGGCGTCGGTGGCAAACGTTCGCCAGCGAAGTCTTCTGGGTAAACCAAATAGTCCCAGTCAGGCGTGATTTGCCAAGCGTTGTTGATAGCCACGCGCGATGTAAAAACAGACAAATCCAAATTTTTAGCCTGCAGCGCGTCTGGCGCACTGCCGATGAGCAACACAATATTCAAACCATTTGCCACGTTAACTTCCGTTTCTTGAACACGTTCAAACATTCGCGGAGTACGCATACTGCCAGATCGATGTGACACCCCATGGGCAAACGCAGGCAAGATGGTAGGGGTTATCGATAGCCATTGCGAACCAAAGGTTGGAACGCATTCATAAAATCAAAATATGACCCACACCACCGAAGCGCGCAACGTCTTGGGCACAGCACTCGTACCCTGCTCTTACGACCCCCTCACTGGCTATTACCGCGATGGCTGTTGCCATACCGATGACCACGATCAAGGCAGCCACGTGGTGTGTGCCAAAGTCACGCAAGCCTTCCTCGATTTTTCGCTGCAAAGAGGCAACGACCTCATCACGCCTAGACCTGACTACCGCTTTGCAGGACTCAAAGCGGGCGACCGTTGGTGCTTGTGCGCCATGCGCTGGAAAGAAGCCTTGGATGCCGGAGTTGCACCGCCTGTGGTGCTGGAATGCACACACGCCAAAGCCCTTGAATTTGTCACGCTGGAGCAACTGAAGTCATGCGCTTGAACACACACGCCCTCCTCGCATTGTTGGCTGGATTTTTATGGATGGAATCGGCGATGGCTATTGAAGAACCTCATTACGACGTGCTCATCTCGCAAGCGCCCTTCGAGCTGCGGCACTATGCCCCCTCGTTGATTGCGCAAACCGTGGTGGACGGCGACATGGATGCGGCCTCTAACAAAGGCTTTCGCTTGATTGCCGATTTCATCTTTGGCAACAACCTCGCTACGCGCTCAGAACAAGCCGCAAAGATTGCCATGACAGCCCCTGTGACGGTGGAACCCCAATCCACAAAAATTGCCATGACCGCGCCCGTCACCGTCGAGCCGCAATCAGGTGACACGCACGTGGCAAGTGCCAACCAGTGGCGTATCCACTTTGTGATGCCCAGCCAATACACCTTGGCCAATATTCCCAAGCCCAACAACAGCGCGGTGACTCTGCACGAGGTGCCACGCAAATACTTTGTGGTGCATCGCTATTCGGGCTTCAACACCATGGCGCGGGTGCAAGAAAAAACCAACGAAGCATTGGCCTGGGCCAAGCAGCAATCCCTCAAGGTGGTGGGCACGCCGCAGTTGTCGCGCTACGACCCGCCGTGGACACTGCCGATGTTTAGGCGCAACGAAATCTTGGTGGAGGTCGCCGCGCCATGAGCACCAACGACCCCGCGGCACTCGCTATTCAACGTCCCACGTCCGCCAGCGCTTGCATTGCGCTGCGCGATCTGCGCTTGCGCACAGACATTGGCACTTACGGCCCCCACGATGTGGTGCCCGATGCGCACCTGCTCGATCTCACGCTATGGCTAGCACCCACCTGGGTGTTGATCGCTCAAGACGGCATGGCCCATGTGTTTGACTACGACCCCTTGGTGCTTGAGATCGAACGTTTGGCTGCTGATGGCCATTACGAAACGCAAGAGCGCCTCATCACACGCATCGTGCATGCGTGCGCGGTCTATGCCGAAATTGAAGCGCTGGACATTGGCTTGCGCAAGTCGCCTGTACGCGAAGGTTCGGGCACTTTAGGAGTGCGCTTGTCCATCGACCTCCACACCTTGAACGCCATGCGCAGTCGCACACCTGTTGCCACAGAAAAACAGCACGGAACATGACCATGAAACTCAACGCGACGCAAATTCAAACGCACCTGAGCAGCCTGAACGGCTGGACACTTGAAGCTGACGCGAATGCGATTGCCAAGACATGGGCCTTACCCAGCTTTGACGCAGCGGTGGCGCTGTTCAACCAAATCGCGCAGCTGGCCAAAGACCAAGACCACCACCCCGAACTCTGGTCAAGTTACACACAGCTGCGTGTCAGACTGTGGACGCACGACGCCTCGGGCTTAACCGACAAAGATTTCGCGCTCGCCCAAGCGATTGACCAACTGAGCATCGCCCCATGAATTACTTCAACAAACTCCCAGGCTTTCAACGCTCACCCGCGGGCCTCGAATGGCAAATTTGGAAAAAACTGCACGTCATTTTGGCTGTGGGCACAGCGCTGCCTTTGCTGGCCAGTGCAGGCGCGTATGTGCTGGATGGGCTAGAGCCCGCGACGCAAAATACCCGTGCCGTGGAGCAGTTTTTTTATGTCATGTTGGGGCTGGTGATGCTGCACTGGACATTGGTGCTGACCCTGGCCATTGGCTGCGTGATTGTGATGCTGATGAAAGGCCCCGCCTACGTGGCCGACGCCTACCCGATGGAAGAACCCGCCCGTGACGCAGAAACAAAGTTTCAAAGGTAACAAGCAAAGCCTGCCCAGCAAGCCCTGCAAAACCTGCGGGCGCGACATGACGTGGCGCAAGGCTTGGGCTAAAAATTGGGAGCAAGTGCTGTACTGCTCTGACGCTTGCCGTAAAAACAAAACGCCCACGCCTCCATGAGTTACGAGCTGGTTTGGTTCAAGCGAGACCTGCGCTGGCAAGACCACGCCGCTTTGGCGCAGGCTGCGAAGCGCGGCCCCGTGCGCTGCATTTACGTGGTGGAACCCGAGCTGTGGCTGCAACCCGATGCGGCTTTACAGCACTTTGAGTTTGTGCGTGAATCGTTGCAAGCCCTCGATGACGCGATGCGTTTGCAAGGCGGGTGCGTTGAAATTCATACAGGCGAACTGCCCGACGTGTTGAACCGCATTTGGCGCGAAGCGCCCTTTCGCCAACTGCACGCCCACCAAGAAACCGGCAACGGGTTCACGTATG
>CANGOY010000050.1 GCA_947455585.1 Comamonadaceae bacterium | reverse complement strand
GCTTCTGCGTAAGGGCGGGCAATGGTGGCGAGTTCGGCCATGTTGTCCTCTTACAGCTCAGTCTTCAGACGGCCCAACAAGTCGGCGTGAACGCTAGCATTGACTTCCTTGCGGAGAATCTGCTCGGCGCCTTTGACAGCCAACGCGGCCACTTGCTCGCGCAGGTGTTCACGGGCTTTCACGACTTCTTGCGCTGCTTCAGCGTGAGCAGCAGCCACAATCTTGTTCGCCTCAACCGTGGCGTGAGCCTTGGCTTCGTCGATCAAGTGCTGGGCGCGACGCTCGGCATCAGCCAACAAAGCGGTAGATTCGTTGCGGGTTTCAGCCAGCTTCAATTCGACTTCTTTGTGCGCGTTGGACAGTTCAATCTTGGCATGTTCGGCAGCAGCCAAACCATGGGCAATTTTTTCTGAACGTTCGTCAAGGGCGATTGCGATGGGTGGCCACACGAATTTCATCGTGAACCACACCAAGACCGCAAAAACGATCATCTGGACGAACAGGGTTGCATTGATACTCACGGCAACACCTTTCTTTGGTAGTTGCTAGATTACTTCAGGACGAAGGGGTTCGCGAATGCGAACATCATGGCGATACCAACGCCGATCAAGAAAGCAGCGTCGATCAGACCAGCCAACAAGAACATTTTGGTTTGCAATTCGTTCATCAATTCAGGCTGACGTGCAGCTGCTTCGAGGTACTTGCTACCCATGATGCCGATACCGATACAAGCGCCGATAGCGCCCAAACCAATAATCAGGCCAGCTGCGAGTGCTACATAACCGAGGACGTGTTCCATTTTGTTGCTCCTAAAGAATGGATGAGAGAGAAAAGTTAAGAAAAAACCGAAATCAGTGCGCGTCGTGCGCTTGACCCACATACACCAGCGTCAACATCATGAAGATGAAGGCTTGCAATGTGATGATCATGATGTGGAAGATGGCCCAAATAGAACCAGCAATGATGTGACCGATAGGCAACAAAATGCCTGGCAATGTAGCAGCAGCAGCGCCGCCCATCAGAGCGATCAACATGAACACCAACTCGCCAGCATACATGTTGCCAAAGAGTCGCATGCCATGCGACACGGTCTTGGCTGCGAATTCAATCATTTGCATGATGAAGTTGACAGGCCAAAGCAGAGGATGGGCGCCGAAGGGAGCGCAGAACAACTCATGCACCCAACCACCGATACCTTTGATCTTGATGTTGTAGAACACACAGACCAATAAAACAGAAGTAGACAAGCCCAAAGTGGTGGACAAGTCGGCCGAAGGCACCACACGCATGTAGGCGTGATGAGCATCGCCGCCAGCCGCGCCGTAGACCATTTCCCAAATCTTGGGGAACAAATCAACAGGGAACAAGTCCATGGCGTTCATCAAGAAAATCCAGACAAACACCGTCAAGGCCAAAGGCGCAACAACTTTACGACTTTGCGCGCTATGAATAATGCCCTTGGCCTGGCCATCTACCATTTCGACCAAAATTTCAACCGCAGCCTGGAAGCGACCTGGCGCATGAGCAGTCGCACCACGAGCAGCGCGCCACAAGAAGAAGCTAGCAACCACGCCCAACAATACAGACCAGAAAATCGAGTCCAAGTTGTAAACGGAGAAGTCGATGACACCAGCCATCGGCTTGTTTTGCAGATGCGTCAGGTGATGAACAATGTATTCACCAGCGGTCGGACCATGTTCAACAGACATTCGTTCGCTCTTTTTTAAGTTGGGCCAACTGGATAAAACACCTTGCGAAAGCCAAGTGCAACCCAATAAACCTTCATTGTCACTACCAGACCCGCCAACATGGCAGGCCAGCTCAAATCATTCACAAGACGGGGCGCCGCAAACAACATTGCCACCGTCAAGCCTATCTTGACCATCTCCCAAAGGAAAAAGCCAAATACCGCAGCCCCCACATTGACGGAAGCTACCCTACTGGTTAATCCTCGCGCAAAAAGCGCAGCCGGAACAATCACAGCCAAAGCACCGTACGCCGCCGAATAAACAGCAGCCACCCGCCCTGAAACCAACCACACAAGCCATGCCACCAAAAGCCCAAGCACAGCCTGAGCCCCCACAACCCGCCATACAGACAGAAGGGGTTGACGCTTGCGCAACTCAACAACCTGCTCGGCTGTTAGTGGCTCAAACGTTTCTTGAACGTCGCCTTGTTCTTCGGGGTGTATTCTGGTCATGTTTGTTTACGCCCAGGTTACATCCGCTAGTTCCGTATAGAACCAAGCATTGTACGTGATAACACATACGCTTTTAGGTCTACCGCACCAACAAGAGGATAATTTAAGACATGACCAGCCCAAGCACGCCCCAAGAAAATCCACGCACAGACTCGCTGATCGAGTACCCGAGCCTGTTCCCCATCAAAGTCATGGGCCTTAAAGTTGACGGCATGGTGCACGCAGTGACCGCCATTGCGGAGCAATTCGACCCCACCTTTGACGCAACCACCGTTGAGTTACGCGAAAGCACGGGCGGTAAATATTTGGGCGTCACCATCACGGTTACCGCCACCAGCCGCGAGCAACTCGACGAGATTTACCGCACCCTCTCCTCTCACCCAATGGTGAAAGTGGTCCTGTGATTCGCCACCTCGGCCGAGTTCCGTACCAGCCAACCTATCAGGCCATGCAGGACTTCACGGCTGAACGCACACCCGAAACGCCTGATGAACTATGGGTGTGCGAGCACCCCCCTGTGTTCACACAAGGTCTTGCCGGCCATGAAGACCACCTACTGGCCCCCGGTGACATTCCCGTGGTGCCTACCAACCGCGGTGGGCAAGTCACTTTTCACGGCCCCGGTCAAGTAGTCGCATACCCATTGATTGACCTCAAACGTGCTGGCTACTATGTCAAAGAGTACGTGTACCGCATCGAGGAATCGGTCATTCGCACACTCGACCACTTCGGCGTGACAGGCCACCGCGTGTCTGGTGCACCTGGCATTTATGTACGCCTCGATGAACCACACAGCCACGCCATGCTGGCACAACGGCCTCTCAAAGGTGCAAGCAAAGACCCCGACTTTGAGGGGCTTGGAAAAATAGCAGCACTGGGCATCAAAGTGAGCCGCCATTGCACTTACCACGGCGTAGCGCTGAATGTGGCCATGGACTTAAGCCCCTACCAACGCATCAACCCTTGCGGCTATCAAGGTTTGCAGACTGTCGACCTTTCTACAATCGGCGTATCGGTCAGCTGGCAAGAAGCCGCTGATGTTTTGAGTCAAAAACTCGTTACCTATTTAGCGCCCTGAACCTAGGGCCTCCAACACAGGCTTGATTGCTATGTCCACCCCAGACAACCCAGTTGTGCGCGAAGCGCAAACCGTCGAAAACTACAACGCCTCAGCCAAGCAAAAAGCGGCCGCCAAACTCTCACGCATCCCTGTGAAAGTTGAGCAAGGCGAAGTGCTGAAAAAGCCCGACTGGATTCGCGTCAAAGCAGGTTCGCCCTCGACGCGTTTTTATGAAATCAAAGACGTGCTGCGCGCCAACAAATTGGTGACGGTGTGCGAAGAAGCCAGCTGCCCTAACATCGGCGAATGCTTTGGCAAAGGCACGGCCACCTTCATGATCATGGGTGACAAGTGCACACGCCGCTGCCCCTTCTGCGATGTGGGCCACGGGCGTCCTGACCAACTCGATGTGAATGAGCCAGAAAACTTGGCCAAGACCATTGCCGACTTGAAGCTGAAATACGTGGTCATCACCAGCGTCGACCGCGATGATTTGCGCGACGGCGGCAGCCAACACTTTGTGGATTGCATTCGCCGCACACGCGAGCTATCACCCCAAACGCAAATTGAAATTTTGGTGCCCGACTTCCGCGGTCGCGATGACCGCGCTTTAGAAATTCTTAAAGCTGCACCACCTGATGTGATGAACCACAACATGGAAACCGTGCCACGCCTCTACAAAGAAGCGCGCCCCGGCAGCGACTATGCGTTCAGCTTGAACCTACTGAAGAAGTTCAAAGCACTTCACCCCAACGTCCCGACCAAAAGCGGTTTGATGGTGGGCCTGGGCGAAACAGACGAAGAAATTTTGCAAGTGATGCAAGACATGCGCGACCACAACATCGACATGCTCACCATTGGTCAATACTTGGCGCCCAGCACCAGCCATATCCCTGTGCGCCGCTATGTGCACCCAGACACGTTCAAAATGTTTGAAGAGAAAGCCTACGAGATGGGCTTTAGCCACGCGGCCATCGGCGCCATGGTGCGTTCGAGCTACCACGCGGACCAACAAGCCCACGCGACTTTAGCTGCGTCTAAGGTTTAAACGTTGACCAGTTCGGCCGGCTCATCGCTGGCCAACACGTCCTGCGCCCACACCTCTAAACGTGCGGCATCTGCGCGAATAATTTCTTGCTTCACCGCCAAAATTTGCGTGGGATGCATCGAAAAACTACGCAACCCCAAACCCAGCAACAAACGAGTCAACGCTGGGTCGCCGGCCATCTCGCCGCATACGCTCACGCCCTTGCCTTGCGCGCGACACTCGGCAATGACATCCGCCACAAGGCGCAGCACAGCGGGATGCAACGGGTCATACAAATGCGCCACCGACTCGTCAGCACGGTCAATGGCCAAGGTGTATTGAATCAAGTCGTTCGTGCCAATCGACAAAAAGTCGAAGTACTGCAAGAACATCTTCACGCTCAACGCAGCGGCTGGCACCTCAATCATCGCCCCGACCTTCAAAGGGCCAAACACCATGCCACGCACGTCCAATTGCTTGCGCGCTTTATCTAGCAACGCCAACGTTTGTTTGATTTCACGGGCGTGCGCCAGCATGGGAATCAACAAGTGAACTTGTCCATGCGCAGCAGCCCGCAAAATGGCGCGCAATTGCGTCAAGAACATGGCGGGGTCAGCCAAGCTCCAACGAATGGCACGCAAACCCAAAGCGGGGTTCAAATGCGCATCGTCTTTCACGGCTCGGTCTAGTGGCTTGTCCGCGCCGATATCCACGGTGCGGATGGTGACTGGTAAGCCCTGCATACCTTCGACAGCTCGCTTGTAGGCTTGGTACTGCTCTTCCTCGTCAGGCAACGCGCCCTCACGCCCCATGAACAAAAACTCACTTCGAAATAAACCCACACCGACCGCACCAACGCCCAAAGCAATCGGTGAGTCCTCTGGCATTTCGATATTGGCCAACAAATCCACACGTTGGCCATCCAAGGTAATCGCGGGAGTGTGGCGCAAGCGTGAAAGTCGCTCACGCTCTAACTCGGCTTGTCGCTGCTTGAATCCGTACTCCGCCAAGATTATGGGGGACGGGTTAACAATCACCACACCCGCATCTCCATCAATGATGATCCAGTCGTCTTGACGCACCAGCTGGCTGGCGGTGCGCGCACCGACGACCGCCGGAATATCTAAACTACGGGCCACGATGGCTGTGTGCGATGTTTTGCCGCCCACGTCTGTCACAAAGCCCGCAAACACGCTTTGCTTGAACTGCAACATATCTGCTGGCGACAAGTCGTGCGCCACCAACACCAGCGGCACATCCATCTCGTCATCCAACTGCAAATCTTGTTGTCTCGACTGGCCTTGGCGCTTGTGGATGACCTGCGGTATCACATGCGCCACGCCTTTCATGTGGCGCAGCGTGCGCTCCACCACTTGCTCTAGGTCGCCTTTGCGCTCACGCAAATAAGGGTCGTCCATCTCGTCAAACTGTCGCGCCACCACATCGAGCTGCGAGGTCAAGGCCCACTCAGCGTTGTACAGACGGTCTTTCACCCAATAGCTCACACCGTCAGCCAGCATGGTGTCTTGCAACAGCATGAGGTGCACTTCCAAAATTGCGGCCAACTCGGGCGGCGACTCTTTGGGCAAGTTGTCATGCAAATGTTGCAACTCGGCGATCACCGCTTCGCGTGCGCGCGTCAAACGCTGCAACTCAGACTCAACCTGTGCGGCCTCAATGAAGTAATGCGCCACATCCACGCGACTAGAGGCTACCAACACAGCACGCCCAATGGCGATACCGCGTGCGACTGCAAGGCCGTGGACTGAGAACGTCATAAGTGCTTACTCGCCTTCGCCAAACTTGTCGGCCATCAATGCCAACAAAGCATCCATGGCTTCTTGCTCTTGCGCGCCATCGGTTTCAAGCACAACCTCGCTGCCAATGCCTGCCGCCAACATCATGACGCCCATGATGCTTTTGGCGTTCACTCGGCGCTCGCCTTTGCTGATCCAGACCTCGCAGGGAAAGCTACCTGCGAGTTTGGTGAGTTTGGCGGATGCACGTGCATGCAAGCCTAATTTATTGCTGATGGTCGTTGTGGTTTTGATCATGGATTCGACGGTTTTGATTTTGAGGGGCCGTGACAGCAACTTGCATCACGCCTTGTGTGCCACCCGTGAGGGCCCGAGCCACGAGCGCTTCGAGCGCTTCGTGGCGATAACACACGGTTCTGAATAACATAGGTAAATTCACACCCGCAATGAGCTTGGCATTGCTGCCCGCCACCAGCTTTTGCGCCACGTTAGCTGGCGTTGCACCAAAAATGTCTGTCAACACCAACAAGCCACTGTCGAGCGCAGAACCTGCCGCTTTTAGCGCCTGCGCCAAGGTGTCTTCCGGCTCTGCGTCTGGCAAAACATCGATGGCGATGACATCGGCCGAGCACTCGGCGTATACATGCATGGCGCAATCGCGCAAGGCTTGAGCGAGAGGTGCGTGGGCAATGATGAGGATGCGATTGCTCATAAAAAATGGAAAGTGTTGTTCGGATTATCAGCTGTCTGACTTGTGCTTTAAAAAGTAGCCATAAGACGCCAAGCAACAGGTTAAAAAGACAGCCATGGCAGCTTGAAAAGCTTGCGGCTCCTGCAAACCCTCGGCTTTGAATCCGTCAATCATCAAGCCCATGCCCCACTGCACCACAAAAACGCCAAGAAACAACACGAGGTTGTATGCCGACAAGGCCCGCCCAGCAAGTGCTGCAGGAAACGCCATGCCCACAGCTGGCTGAGCAAGCGCCACGAACGAGCTGGTCATACAAAACAATGCCCATGACAGCGCACCAGCATCTTGGCCACCAAACACGATGAAGAATTGCACACAAAAATTCAATGGCACACCGTACGTCATCAACTTATTGGCACTGAAGCCGCGTTTCGTCAACGTTGGCGTAGCCAACCCCCACAGCCAAAATGTGACCAACATACACACGTTCAGCCAAAACAAACCCGTCGCTGCTTCAAGCGGCGTGTAGCCTGCAACCTTCACCATCCAGGGGCCGGCCCACAAGGTTTGCATCGCAATCATGCCGCCGTAATTGAAAAAGCCCATCGGCGAGAGACTGCGGAAATAAGGATTCGTCCACACTTGCTTGTAACTGGTGAAGATGCCAATTCGCTTGCTGGACTCGACCTCGGCTACTGGCCCTGACAATCGCCACTGGGGCACTTGCCACGCCATCAAGGCCATTGCGGACACAATGAGCAGCGCCAAACTAACAAACATCCAACGCCAGCCGATCACAGGCAACAACCACTGCACGGGCAGCGTTGAAGCGAGCATGCCAAGTGCCCCTGTCATCAACATCCACGAATTGGCGCGTTGCTGCTGCTCCAACGGCAACCAGCGACGGTAACCCGTGAGTGGTGCCATCAAACACGCACTCACGCCAACGCCAATCAGCACTCGCGCTATCAACAAACCTGAAAAATCTGTCGCCCAAGCAAAGGCGAAACAGCCCAATACCGCCACTCCCAAGAAACTCAACACCACCTTCTTGGGTCCGCGCTGATCTAGCCAATGCCCCATGGGCAACTGCGTCAGGGAAAAACCAAAAAAATAGCCCCCAGCAAGAAGCCCGAGGTCACGTGCTTGAAGTCCAAATTCCAAGGTCAACGTTGGCGACAACGTGGCTGTGATGGCGCGCAACAAGGCGGATAAGAAGTAGGCAGACGCAAACGCCACAAACACCCACACCGCCATGCGGCGTGGCAATACATCTTGATTCATGGCTTTGTGCCTCTTTGTGAGTCCGTCATGGCTTGAATTATCTGAGCACTTGTCACCCTCATCTGACTTACGCCACCCTCTTTGCTCTTGGCCTGTCACGCGCTGGACTCATGCGCGCCGACAAATGCAAACGGGGCATGACTTAACCGTCATTGCCCCGTTGTCTATTAAGCAAAACTCGCCGTATTGCGTTTGCTAAAACACGTATTTATTTGTTCTTGAAATCATCGTGACATGACTTGCATGTGCCGGCTGTTGCTGTAAAAGCCACTTTGAATGCGTCTTCTTTGCCTGTCTTAGTCGCCGCTACCAATTTGACTGTTTCAGCTTGAAGCTTATCGGCCATTTCTTTGAATTTAGCGCTTTGCTTCCACACTTCAGGCTTGGCCTTTGTTTCCGCTGTATCGGTACCTTCGCCAAAGGCGTGCCATGGCAATTTAGCCATGTCCGCTACGATTTCTGCGTTTTCAGCCGCCACTTTGGCATCGAATGGCGCCTTGCCTTGTGCCATCGCACCCAAACGGCCAAAATGTGTCGCCATGACGGTAAATGCCGCCTTGCGATATTTAACAGCGTCCTCTGGCTTTGCGAACTGAGCTGCGGCAGAGAAGCTCACGACGGCAGCGCTTAATGCCATCAAAATCAGGATTGTTTTTTTCATAGGTCTGTCCTTTAGAGTTGAAAATGTGATGTCTTGAGGTTCGGAGTTTACGAACTTTGTTGCTGTCTGTCTTTTTTGATTTCTTATTTCACGTATGCCTAACAACACCTCTCTTCATCGCATCCGCATTTGGGATCTTCCGACGCGCAGCTTTCACATCCTTTTGGTACTTTGTGTCGCGGGGCTTCTCATCACAGGTGAGGTAGGCGACAACGCCATGCAACTGCACTTTTGGCTAGGCTATGCCGTGTTGACGTTACTGCTGTTTCGAGTCGTCTGGGGCTTTGTCGGTGGCCACTGGTCAAGGTTTGTGAATTTTGTACCCATGCCGTCCCAACTCTCTGCCTACGTGCAAGCGGTTCGCATGAAGCAAACACCTTTGAACGCTGGCCACAACCCGCTAGGTGCTTTGTCTGTGTTGGCCATGCTCAGCATTTTGTTGATTCAAGTGTTGAGTGGTTTCATGAGTGACGATGAAATCACTAACACAGGCCCTTGGGTAGCCCTTATTCCCGCCGATTGGGTTGAGTTGGCAACCGAGTACCACAGCGAGATTGGCAAGGTGCTGATCATTGCGTTGGTGGTTGTGCACGTATCCACTGTGCTGTATTACAAGTACTTCAAAAAAGAGGACTTGATCACGCCCATGCTCACGGGAGACAAAGTATTGCCTGTCAGCACGCATGACTCACGCGATACGTTAACGTCCCGCCTCTTCGCAATGAGCATTTTGACAGGTTGCGGGTATGTGGTGTATCGACTGGTGAACCTCAGCTAAGCCACTTTCCTTCACAAAAAAGCCGCGCTGTTGACACGATGTCAGCAGCGTGGCTTTTTTTAATCTTTGAGGCAATTATGCGTTCTTAGCTTGAGCCAACAATGTTGCGGCATCGCTCACTTCAAACTTACCAGCAGCTTCAGCATTCAGCGTCACAACCTTGCCGTCTTTCACCAACATAGAGTAACGGTCACTGCGCACGCCCATGCCTCGCGATGTCAAGTCCAGCACCAAACCTGTAGCCTTTGCGAAGTCAGCGCTGCCGTCACCCAGCATGCGAACTTTGCCATTTGTGTGTTGGTCACGTGCCCAAGCACCCATGACAAATGCATCGTTCACGCTCACGCACCAAATTTCATCAACGCCAGCAGCCTTAAACTGTTCGTAGTGCTCAACATAACCAGGCACGTGTTTGGCTGAACATGTCGGTGTGAATGCGCCAGGCAAGGCAAACAAGGCAATGGTTTTGCCAGCAGTGGCTTTGGCCACATCAACGGCGTTCGGCCCAATGCTGCAGCCTTCACCTTCGACCTCTGAATACTCCATCAGGGTGGCGTGCGGCAGGGTATCTCCAACTTTAATCAT
>CANGOY010000049.1 GCA_947455585.1 Comamonadaceae bacterium | reverse complement strand
TTTGAGGTCCTTCTCCTCATCGAGCAGCGCAAGCGCCCTAATCAATTTGGCGGCAAAAGCGTCGTCAGCAAAGTCGAATTCGCTTTGAAGTTCGACGATGCGAGCTTCAACTTTGGGTTTTCCGAAGGTGCCGTCCTTGTTCGCAGGGATCTTTTCCCAGTTGACCTCTTGGTGCTTGGCAATAAATGCCAACTTATCTTGTTTGGAAGCGCTCGCGGCAACTAGGTCAAGATATGCCTGCAAGGCTTTAATCTCGTCAGTGACTATCTCACCCAGCTGATCCTTGAGTTCGTTCTTGACCTCGGCGATAGCGAACTTCTCGTTGGAGCCGTTAAGCACCGAGTATTCCCCATCCGCCTCCGACAGGCTCTCGATGATTTCTCCCAGAGTTGCGCTGATTTCATCAAGCCTCAACCCGGCCTGACGAAGTGCATCCAATTCCGCCGAAAAGTGGGTCCTTTGAATCAGCTCAAAAGGCAAGATGCGACCTTTCCAGCCCTCCTGCACCTCGATCTCCTTGCCATCCTTCTTCTTGACAACAAAGTTCGGATCGACCACACGCGAAGCGTCAAACCCCTCGGTCTGGAGAACTTCCAAATCCACCGAGATGGGCTGCCAGTGGTCGTCGAGAACCTGGTAGGCCTGGTACTTGTCAATGAGGGGCACCGAGCCGACTTTGGCCAGGCGAGCAAACAGCTCATCGCAGATCAGCGCTTCCTGGCGAGAAACCTGCAACGTGAGCATCTTGCCAATCAGCTCGCCGTGTAGCCAAGGCTTGAAGCCGTCGAACGCACGGGTGAAGGCCTGGACGAACTTCGTCACTTCAGGGTGCCGCCTCACGGCATCAGCCAGATCATCCACCTTCGGTTGGGCGTAAGGCGTGCCGTCCAAGGTGAACAGGGCTGCGCGCAGGTTGGGAAAGGCCTGCCAATAGTTGGCCAGCACATCCAGCTCGCTCAGCGGAATTCCGCCGAACATCGAGGCGTACAGGTCCCAGCTCTCGGGCGGCTCGGACGAGTCCACGTACCGTGGAATATTGAGGTTGTAGTCGTTGGCCTCGCCTTGCAGCTCGGTCTTGGGCACCAGACAGCTGAAGCCGGGCACGGTGGCGCGGGCTGTCACCACATCGGTGATCTTCTTGATGTCGCAAGCGCGGAGCCTGTTGTTCTTGCCCTCTTTGGCGAAGCCCTTGGAGGCCTCCACGAACAGCACATCGCTGCTCTTGCGGTTCTGCCTGAGCATCAGGATGACGGTCTCGATTCCTGTGCCAAAGAAGATGTTGGGCGGCAAGCCGATGATGGTTTCGAGGTGGTCGTTCTCGATCAACTGCTTGCGGATGACGCCTTCTTCTCCGCCCCGGAACAGCACGCCGTGCGGCAGGACGATGGCCATGATGCCGTTGGGCTTCAGGTGGTACAAGTCGTGCAGCAGGAAGGCGTAGTCAGCCTTGGACTTGGGGGCCACGCCGAAGCGGGCGTAGCGCGGATCAGCCTCTTTGTGCAGCGGGTCCCACTTCTGTGAGTAGGGCGGGTTCGATACCACCGCATCCAGGTACAACGGGTTGTAACTGTTAACCGGATCTTGCTCGTCGAAATACGGCCAGTCGTCTTCCAGCGTGTCGGCATTGCGAGTAACGATGTTGCCCGGGAGGATGCCGCGCATGACCAGGTTCATGCGCGTGAGGTTGTAGGTGTTCTCCTTCAGCTCTTGGGCGTAGTACTTGATGCTGTCTTTGTCGCCCATGTGCTTGGCGATTGCTTGGCCAATGTTGAGCAGTAGCGAGCCCGAGCCGCTGGTGGAGTCGTAGATTTGGATGGTCTTGCGGTCCTTCAGGTGGTGCGCGATGACTTCGGACATCAGTACGGACACCTCGTGTGGGGTGTAGAACTCGCCCGCCTTCTTGCCTGCATTTGCGGCAAACATGCCAATGAGGTACTCATAGATGAAGCCGAGAACGTCATACCCCTGCTTGCCATCCATGGGAATGTCTTTGATCAGCTGGAGCAGATCGCTGATTGCCTTGGTCTGCTTCGCAGCGGTGTCGCCCAATTTGCTTAGGCCCGTCTCCAGGGTTTTGAAGATGCCGTTAAACAAGCGCTTGTGGTTCGGGTGGATCAGGCGGCTGAAGGCTGACAACGCTTCGCGTACATCTGCGACATCGAAGTCGCTGGTTTGGTCCAGCCAGGTCGAGAACAGGTGCTTGTGTGCGATGAAGTAGCCCAGGTTGGACTTGAAGTGGTCGACCGTCTCCGTGTCTTCCTCCGTCAAGGCACTGAAGTCTTCGGCGGAGAACTTTTCTGCCTCGGCAAAGGCCAGGAGCTTGTCGGAGAGGTACTTGTAGAAGATGAATCCAAGGATGTAGTCCTTGTATTCGTTGGCCTCGATCTTCGAGCGCATCTGGTTGGCGGAATCCCAGATTTTTGCGGCGAGCTGTTGCTTGTTCACGATTCGTAATGTCTAGTGATTTATGGGGATGTGAATCACCCTGAGTATCGAGAAGACTAGATAGTTTAGGCTGAGACGGCGGTCTCGGACCTCTCGGCGAGCATCCTGGAGTATTTTGCCCCAGCTTCGACCGGTGGAATATATTCAATTGGAACCAGTAGTCGGATTTGGTTGAGCGAGTGCACCCATTGCAGGGTGGTTAGTTCCAATGACTCCATGATCTGCCAGCATGTCCGGCGGTGGATTAACTCGGTCTCATACTGCCGGTGATTGTCTCGGCCAGGGCGTTGTCGTAGCTGTCGCCACGGCTGGACGTCGATTGACTGGTAACGGTCGCCGCAGTCATTCAGGCCGCCGATGGTGAATGACTCATATCAGCCTAGTCCAGACATTAATGGGAGTCCGACTGGCGTGTAGCGGATGCTTTTAGACCCCATGGCGATACACTGATCAATGATCCAAATTGATAGGTGACGGAATGGCTACTGTAAAAAAATCAAATCGAGAAATCGAAGAGCGATACGAACTTGACGATCGAGAGATTTCCCAAGAACGAAGCGACTTCCTACTGCCGCAAATTGTAGATTTCATTTCCAAGGAGCAATGGATAAATCTGCGGCCGGAATATCAGCGTCGACAAGTTTGGGATAAATCTAAGCAATCGAAGTTCATCGAGTCATTGTTGATGAATTTGCCAGTTCCTCCAATCTTTCTATTTGAATCCGAATACAACCGATACGAGGTCATGGATGGGCAGCAACGTCTTTCATCTATTCTCGCGTTCTACCAGAATCGGCTGAAGCTAACAGGTCTGGAGCACTGGAGAGAATTGCAGGGTAAACAATATTCGGATCTTCCGCCAAAACTTCAACGCGGCCTAGATCGACGGAGAATTTCAGCTGTCGTGCTTCAGACTCCGTTGGCATCGACAAGGAATGCCGAACTAAGGCAAATTGTCTTCGAGCGCTTAAATACTGGTGGGCAGCGGTTGAACGCGCAGGAATTGCGTAACTGTTTGTACTCAAGCTCCTTCGCAACACTGCTTGTTGAACTTGCTGGCAATCCGACATTTAACGATCTTTGCGACATTCCGCGATACGCTGATCATTTTGTAGGCGGCAACGTAAGTTCCGAACTTGCCGAAAATACCTTATTCAAGCGAATGATCGACTGTGAACTAGTTTTGCGTTTCTTCGCTTTCCGCAACGTACGGGCTATCAAGGGTTCTGTAAAGTCAATTCTCGATAAAAGTATGGAGATCAACGCGAGCTTGACTGACGATGAGCTAATGCAGTTTCGGGAAGATTTCAATTTGCGAGTAGATCTAGCTTTTCAACTCTTCGGCACCAATGCTTTCAAGTTGCCGACCCTGGATGACAAGAAGGCTTCTTTATCTGAGCCATATTACGATGCTGTAATGGTCGCATGTGATCGACTTTTTGATCGTCGGCATGCATTGCTCAAAGAGAAGATAAAACTGAGAGATGAGTTAAAGAAACAACTCTTAAAGCCAGAGAATCGCGAACTTGTTGTGGGTAAAGCCAACACCGCAGATGCCATTAAAAAGCGGCTCGACTTTGTTGAAAAGTGCTTCTCAAGCGTTCTCTAACTAAGCCGCGGCAATGAAAATCTCTCCATCGAAAACATCACTCGACGCACTTTTGGAGTCGAATAAGCAATGGTTTGATTGGATCGAGGCGGCGAACAAATTTGAAAACCTGTTGCGAGACAAAATTCCATGGGATCAGCTAGACGGCAGCGAACGCAACTTCGTTGTTTCTCGCCTCAAATCCACTGCACCAGCCAAAATGGTTCTCTTGAATTCGTTCTATTTGACAATAGTCTCGGGATTTGAGGAGTACCTCAGAGGGAAAATTAGAGAGGTTACCGAAGAGTACTCAAAAGGGAAAAAGAAGTATGCGGAGGTTGCTAAGGACGTTCGAAAGACACACGTTCAAGAATCGGCTCGGTTGTTACGGCGTATCGATTCACCGCCGGATTACTTGAGCTTGAATATGGATGAACTTTGCCGTGGTCTAGGAAGCTGCGTTCCCGGTTCAGACCGAGTCCTTCTCAATCCAGAAGCCTTTGCAGATGTGGATAGCCTAGTTTTATTGGTGAATTTTTCTGAACGTATGGGGATCTTCGGTTTTAACGTGGGACTTGACGTTTTAGGGAAAGATGCAGCAATCCGCGGTGCGCTCAACTTACCCACTCGCACAGGTGCAAGAGAGGTTGCGAAAGAGCTCGAAAAAGAATTATCGAAAATGCGACGCAATCGAAACCGAATCGCACATACTGGGGGGAATGCCTCGGATGTAACTTCCGAGGTACTGGCTATGCACCGTGAATTGGTTCGTGCAATAGCAAGTGCCATCAATCAAATCGTCCCCTAGGGCTTAAAACGTAGTCGCATCGCGCTTTATCACTGCGCGTTGGTTATTTCTATGTTTAGAGAACGATTTTTCAATCCAATTACCTGCAATGCTGAAAGTTAACTTTAGAGTCGACAACTGCCAGTCGTTTTTTCCATCGCTAAGTCTGCTCTCAACCTTAAGCAGTTATTCATCCTGATCGTGTGGAAGTAGGATTTTGACAGTAACTGCAGAAGTTCACTGTCACTAATTTTGGTGTTTTGACAGTATTTATGGAACCCTACAGTGGCGGCACACCACCGCGCCCTGGTGAGATTTCGTTGGCGCACAACGGCGTGTTGTTCTTAGACGAGTTGGCCGAGGTCAAGCGCAGCGCGCTTGAGGCCTTGCGCGAGCCGTTAGAGAACGGCCACATCACCATCTCACGCGCAGCCACGCAAGCCAAGTTTCCTGCGCGTTTCCAATTGATAAATAATGAACCCATGCCCGTGCGGCTACTTGGGCTCCACCCTCAAAGCCTGCCGCTGCACACCCGACCAAGTGGCGCGTTACCAAGGCAAGCTCAGCGGCCCGTTGCTAGACCGCATCGACTTGCAGGTCGAAGTGCCCACGCTTGCCACCGAGGTGTTGATGCAAAGCGTGCCAGGCGAATCCACCGCCACTGTGCGCGCACGTTGCTTAGCCGCGCACGCCAAAGCGCTGGCTCGGCAAGGCACGGCCAACCAAGGTTTGCACGGTCAAGCGCTTGAAGCGCACATGCACCTCGATGCCGCGGCAGCTACGTTTTTACAAAACGCAGCCACCAAGTTGGGTTGGTCTAGCCGCAGCACACACCGTGCGTTGCGGGTGGCACGCACCATTGCAGACCTAGCCGACAGCGCCACCGTGCAAGTGGCGCATGTGGCCGAGGCGCTGCAATACAGACGCGTATTGGCCAATCACTGAAGCATGTCTTAGTCCTCAGATACGCGTGCCCAACACCACGCCTTCGCGTTGCAGCTGCGCCATCACCTGTGCGCCTTCGCGCACAAAGGCTTCGGGCTCGGGGTGCGACAGCCACATGGCCAACACCATGAAGGCTTGCTCACCCGTTTGGCCTTCGCGCAGCAGGTCAAGCAGCTGGCCGCGAAACACGCTGCTTTCCAGCACATGCAACTCGTCTTGCGGGTCACGCAGCATCGACACATAGGTGCTTTGCATGTCGTCGGGCTTGTGGTCGGTGTTGATGCCGTACACGGGCCACTCGTAAGCGGCCTCGACGTGCGTGGGGTTCAGCACCACCGCGTGGTGCATGGTGTTGCCCGTGGCATTGAATGCGGGCCACGTCACCGGCGTGGTGCTGACCGCGCTTTGCAACCACTCAAAGTGCGCGAGGTCTTGCAACCACGCGGGCAAGTTTTGCATCTCGGGGCTTTCACACACATGGTCCACAAAAGCACGTTGCACGGCACTCGCCCACGGGGCGTGGCTGGGCGCGTCTTTGAGAAACAAGCGCACCGCGTGTTCCCACAAGTCATCGCCCAACAAAGCTTGGGTAACCGGGAACGCGGGGGCCAACACATCACACAGGTGTGCCACCATGTCTTGCGTGCAGGCACTGGCTTGTGCCGCCTGAACCGTCACGGGTGCGGGTGCTCCCAGGGGGTCGCGCAAATGGCGCGCTAAGGCAAATTGAAATTGGCGGAAATCGTTCAGCATGTCACAGCCTCCAAGTTCAGTTGTTTCACATCGTCCACGCAACGCGCCACGCGACGGTGCGTACGGGCCAGCACATCACCCAACAGCGGGTACTCGCGGCCCACGCGCACGTAGTCAATGCTGCGCAGAGGCAAGGCTCGCAAAAATGCGTGCTGGTCAAACCTAAAGTGCAAGGCGTTGGCAGCCAGCGCGTGTAAATCCAAATGCAAACTGCAACCCGAGGTTTGCACCACCTCGGTGATGAATTGCGCTTCATTCATCTCCACTTGCGGAGGTGCCATGCGATGCGCCACGTTGCGAATGCCAATGCGCAGTCCCAGCGCATCTTGCACTTGCGCGATGCGCGACACCGTCCACGCCACCGCAGCCTTGGTGCTGGGAATAGGCAAGTTGATGAACAAGGGCGCATCGTCTGCGCTCCACGCCAAGGCTTCTGAAAACACGTGAATGCTGTGCTCGGCAATGAAGCTGCGCAAATCACGCAACACCTCTTTGTCCAGCACGCTAGGGCCGCCGAGCGACAAGCTTTGGCTCAGGCACACAGCGGGGTAATGACGAGTGAGTTGCTGCAGGTCTTTGCCCACGCGTCCGCCCAAGCCCACCCAATCGGGCGGGGTGAGTTCTAAAAATTGCAAATTGTCTGGCGCACGATTTTTCAGCGGCGCTAACAGCGCGGGCCGCAAGGCCAAGCCCGCTCCGTGCAAGATGTGATATTTCATAAATGCCTGTTCTAACAATCGACCAAGACTTGGCCTCAGGCGTGTAATTCGGTCGCTGCCCACAGAACCTAAGCAAACGAATTTGAGAATTAAAAACTTTGTGAGTTACGGCACTTAACCTCAAATACGCGCAAAGCAAAAGTCGAATTTTTAGACGCACACGCAAAAAAGGCCCGCACTCAGGCGGGCCTTGGTCGGGTTGAAATGCGCTTACAAATTAGGCGCCAACAAGCGCTCTAAGTCTTTCACCGCCACACCTTGGCGTTGTGCCAAGTCTTGCACTTGGTCGTCGCCAATGCGGCCCACGTTGAAGTAGGTCGCCTCGGGGTGCGCCAAGTAAAAACCACTCACGCTGGCCGCAGGTGTCATGGCCAAGCTACTGGTCAGGCCCATGTCGATGTCTTCACACTGCAGCAAAGCAAACATGTCTTGCTTGGCACTGTGGTCGGGGCACGCAGGGTAGCCAGGCGCGGGGCGAATGCCTTGGTATTTCTCTTTGATGAGGTCTTCGTTGCTCAGCGCTTCGTCTGCAGCATAGCCCCACAAGTCGGTGCGCACGCGGTGGTGCATGCACTCGGCAAAGGCTTCGGCCAAACGGTCGGCCAAGGCTTTGAACAAAATGGCGGAGTAGTCGTCGTGCGCGTCGATGAAACGCTTTTCTTGCTTCTCTGCACCCAAACCTGCGGTCACCGCAAACAAGCCCACGTAGTCAGCCGCTTGGGTTTGGTCGGCCACGAAGTCGGCCAAGCAGCGGTTCGGATTGTTGTTGGGTTTGACCGTTTGTTGGCGCAGGCCGTGCCACGTCATCACTTGCTGTTGGCGAGTTTCGTCGGCGTACAAAACAATGTCGTCACCCACGCGCTGCGCGGGGTACAGGCCCACCACCGCGTTGGCTGTGAGCCAGCGGTTGGCGATGATTTTTTTCAACATCGCTTGGCCATCGGCGTACACCTTTTTGGCTTCTACGCCCACCACTTCGTCTTCCAAGATGGCAGGGAAGGGGCCAGCCAAATCCCAGGTTTGGAAGAACGGTGCCCAGTCGATGTATTTCTCAAACTCAGCGAGGTCGAAGTTTTTGAACACACGGCGGCCAATGAACTTTGGCTTGGCGGGTTTGTAGTTGTCCCAGCTGATGGGCGTGGCGTTGGCACGCGCTTGGGCCAGTGTGACCAAGGGTGTTTGCTTTTTGTTGGCGTGCTGCTCGCGCACCTTGGCATAGTCGGCGTTCAACTCAGCAATGTATTTAGCTGCTTGGTCCGACAACAAACCTTGCGCCACACTCACGCTGCGCGAGGCATCGGGCACGTACACCACGGGGCCGCTGTAGTTGGGGGCAATCTTCACGGCGGTGTGCACACGGCTGCAGGTGGCGCCACCAATCAGCAAAGGCATTTGGCGGTCACGGAAATACGGGTCTTTTTCCATCTCGCTGGCCACGTATTGCATTTCTTCCAGCGACGGGGTGATGAGGCCCGACAAGCCAATGATGTCTGCGTTTTCTTCTTTGGCCTTGGCCAAAATTTCGTGGCAAGGCACCATCACGCCCATGTTCACCACTTCGTAGTTGTTGCACTGCAAGACCACGGTGACGATGTTTTTGCCAATGTCGTGCACGTCGCCCTTGACCGTGGCGATGACCATCTTGCCTTTGGCTTTGACATCTTGGCCGGCTTCGGCTTGCAAGCGTTTTTCTTCTTCGATGTAGGGCACCAAGTGCGCCACCGCTTGCTTCATCACGCGAGCCGACTTGACCACTTGCGGCAAGAACATCTTGCCTTGGCCAAACAAATCACCCACCACGTTCATACCGTCCATCAACGGACCTTCAATGACGTGCAGCGGACGGCAGCCCTTGGCCAAAATTTCGCGATACGCCTCTTCGGTGTCTTCGGTGATGAAGTCTGTGATGCCGTGCACCAACGCGTGGCTCAGGCGATGTGCCACGGTGACGGGCGCATCGGGCGTGCCACGCCAAGCCAGCTTTTGGCTGTCGTCTTTGGCCGCGCCTTTGGCAGTTTCGGCCACTTCAATCAGGCGCTCGCCTGGAGTCAGATGCGCTTCGCCTTCTTTGTATTGGGGCACACGATTCAACACCACATCTTCTACGCGCTCGCGCAGAACAGGCTCGAGGTCGTCATACACGCCCACCATGCCCGCATTGACGATCCCCATGTCCATGCCTGCTTTAATGGCGTGGTACAGAAACACGGTGTGAATCGCTTCGCGCACAGGGTCGTTGCCGCGAAATGAAAAGCTCACGTTCGACACGCCGCCGCTCACCTTCGCGCCGGGCAGGTTTTGCTTGATCCAACGCGTGGCTTCGATGAAGTCCACCGCGTAGTTGTCGTGCTCTTCAATGCCGGTGGCAATGGCGAAGATGTTGGGGTCAAAGATGATGTCTTCGGGTGGAAAACCCACTTCGTCCACCAACACGCGGTAAGCGCGTTCGCAAATTTCAATCTTGCGTGCGTAAGTGTCGGCTTGGCCTTTTTCGTCAAACGCCATTACCACCGCAGCTGCGCCGTAGCGCTTGACCAAGGTGGCTTGGCGCTTGAATTCATCCAAGCCTTCTTTCATGCTGATGGAGTTGACGATGCCCTTGCCTTGAATACAACGCAAACCCGCTTCGATGACCGACCACTTCGATGAGTCCACCATCACAGGCACGCGCGCAATGTCGGGCTCGCCGGCCATCAGGTTGAGGAAGCGCACCATGGCGGCTTGGCTGTCGAGCATGGCTTCGTCCATGTTGACGTCAATCACCTGCGCGCCGTTTTCCACTTGCTGGCGTGCGACGGCCAAGGCTTGCTCGTACTCGCCGTTCAAAATCATGCGCGCAAAAGCTTTGGAGCCAGTGACGTTGGTGCGCTCGCCGACGTTGACAAATGTAGCTCTGGGGGACGCACCTTCAGCTGTGTCCCCCACTGAATAGGCGGCGCCAATAGACACTGGCTCAAGGC
>CANGOY010000048.1 GCA_947455585.1 Comamonadaceae bacterium | reverse complement strand
TAGGAATTCTTGTTTCATGGGCATCATTTAATTGAAATTAAATTCCAAATTAAGTTAATGATGGAATTTTCGTTCAAATATTAGAAAAAATAAACAAGAAATTTCTTTTAAGGCTGCTTAATATCTAGGCAACCCAATTTAGGAGTGCTCTTTATGTGTGGCATCGTCGGCGCCGTTTCTACCCGCAACATCGTTCCCATCCTCGTGCAAGGTTTGCAGCGACTGGAATACCGTGGCTACGACTCCTGCGGCGTAGCGGTGCACTCGGCCAGCTTGGGTGGTAAGCAAGGCGCCATTCATGGTGGACTTCAACGTGCGCGCAGCACGGCACGCGTGTCTGAGCTGATGGACCAAGTCAAGGCCGACCACATCGAAGGCGGCACGGGCATTGCGCACACACGCTGGGCCACGCACGGCGCGCCTGCGGTGCACAACGCGCACCCGCACTTCAGCCACGGCACGGGTGCTGGCGCGGGTGTTTACACAGGCGGCTCGCCAGCCAAAGTCGGGCGCGTGGCGCTGGTGCATAACGGCATCATCGAAAACCACGACGAGTTGCGCGCTGCATTGCAAGCCAAGGGCTACGAGTTTTTGAGCCAAACCGACACCGAGGTCATTGCCCACTTGGTGGACAGCCTCTACAACGGCGATTTGTTTGAAGCCGTCAAAGCCGCCATTGTTCAGCTGCACGGCGCGTACGCGATTGCTGTGTTCCACAAAGACGAACCGCACCGCGTCATCGGCGCTCGCGCAGGCTCACCGCTCATCTTGGGCGTGGGCAAAGAGTACAGCGAAACTTTCTTGGCCAGCGATGCCATGGCCTTGGCTGGTGTGACTGACCAAATCGTCTACCTCGAAGAGGGCGATGTGGTGGACATTCAAATCGGCAAATACTGGGTGCAAGACCGCAACCACAAAGCTGTGACACGCGAAGTCAAAACCGTGCAGGCGCACAGTGGCGCAGCCGAGTTGGGCCCTTACCGCCACTACATGCAAAAAGAAATTTTTGAGCAACCGCGCGCCATTGCCGACACGCTCGAAGGCATTGAGGGCATCACGCCCGAGTTGTTTGGTGACGGTGCGTACTCGGTGTTCAAGGCCGTGGACAACGTGCTCATCCTCGCCTGCGGCACCAGCTACTACAGCGGTTGCGTGGCCAAGTATTGGATTGAAGCGATTGCCAAAATTCCTTGCCAAGTGGAAATTGCCAGCGAGTACCGCTACCGCGAATCGGTGCCCAACCCCAACAGCTTGGTGGTGACCATCAGCCAGTCGGGCGAGACGGCCGACACCTTGGCCGCACTGCGCCACGCGCAAAGCTTGGGCATGGACAAAACGCTCACCATTTGCAACGTGTCCACCAGCGCCATGGTGCGCGAGTGCAAGTTGGCCTACGTGACCCGTGCAGGCGCAGAGATTGGCGTGGCATCGACCAAAGCCTTCACCACACAGCTGGCCGGTTTGTTCTTGCTTACTTTGGCTTTGGCACAAACCAAAGGCCGTTTGAGCGACGAAGAAGAAGCCAAGCACATCAAAGACATGCGCCACTTGCCCGCCGCTTTGCAGGCCGTGCTGGCGTTAGAGCCACAGCTCATTGCTTGGTCGCAAGACTTTGCTAGCAAAGAAAACGCTTTGTTCTTGGGCCGTGGCACGCATTACCCCATCGCGCTCGAAGGCGCGTTGAAGCTCAAAGAAATCACCTACATCCACGCTGAGGCTTATGCCGCCGGTGAGTTGAAACACGGCCCCTTGGCCCTGGTCACCAGCGCCATGCCCGTGGTAACGGTAGCGCCTAACGACGCCTTGCTGGAAAAGCTCAAGAGCAACATGCAAGAAGTGCGCGCCCGTGGCGGCGTGCTGTACGTGCTGGCCGATGGCGATACCAAGATCGAAAGCAGCGAAGGCGTGAACGTCATTCGTATGCCCGAGCACTATGGTGTGCTTTCACCTATTCTGCATGTCGTGCCGTTGCAGCTACTCAGCTATCACACGGCATGTGCGCGTGGCACGGATGTGGACAAGCCGCGTAACCTCGCTAAGTCGGTCACGGTGGAGTAAGGAGGCTAGAAATTGATGAACGCTTTTACCAATCCCAAAGAACGCTGGACTAAGCGCTTTGAAACCCAAGACTATATTTTTGGGCAGCTACCAAATGACTACCTGCGGTCTCAGCAAGCGCATCTCAAGCCTGGCAAGGCGTTGTCTATCGCTGACGGCGAAGGTCGCAATGGCGTGTGGTTAGCCGAGCAAGGGTTGGATGTGGATTCATTTGATTTCATTGAATCCGCGGTTGAAAAAGCGCGTCACTTGGCTGCTGCTAAAAATGTGGCAATACATGCGGTGTGCACTCACTGGGAAAACTTCGACTGGGCGCCTTCGGCGTACGACAACATCGTTGGCATCTTCTTTCAGTTTGCGGGACCCCAAGAGCGAGTTCAGATTTTTAAAAAAATCAACGAGGCACTCAAGCCTGGTGGTGTGCTGATTCTTCAAGGCTACTCAACACAGCAGCTTCAATACAACACGGGAGGCCCAGGCAAGTTGGACCACCTTTACGATGCGGCCATGTTGATGGAGGCATTTCCAAACTACGAGGTCTTGGATCTGAAGGCGTATGAGGCCGACATCCATGAAGGCACGGCACACAAGGGCTTGTCTGCTTTGGTTGGGTATGTGGGTCGGAAAAAAGGCTAGCGACTTGCGGATCGAGGTGCTGTCGTCTCGCGTTCACGGCAAAGGCGTGTTCGCCTTGAGCCCCATGGCCGCGGGCGAGACCGTCATCGAATACGTGGGCGAAATCATCTCGATGGATGAGGCACTGCGCCGCCACCCGCACGACCCGAGCAACCCCGAGCACACGTTTTACTTTCATATCGACGACGCGCGGGTGATTGACGGCCTGTACGGCGGCAATGAGTCGCGCTGGATCAACCATTCGTGCCAGCCTAACTGCGAGCCGGTTGACGTGAAAGGTCGTGTGTTCATCAAAACCCGCCGCCAAGTGTGGCGCGGGGAAGAGCTGACGTTCAACTACGGGCTGGTCAGTGACGAGCCTTTGACCGACGATCTCAAAACCAAATACGCTTGTCGCTGCTGCGCGAAGAAGTGCAAGGGCACAATGCTGGCTTGAATGAAATTTGAAATGACTGACCACATGACCGATGCAGCAGCGCAATGGGACAAGGCCTGCAAAACCTTGGACGAAGAGTTCCAGCTCAGCGCCAGTGAATTGCCCACGATTGAAACCTCAAAGGCTTTGTTTTTGCAACTGGTGGGGCGCCGCGAAATTTCTCAAGAAGCTGCCAATGCGTTGATGTTCAGCTTGTATTTCTCGGGCTACCTCAGCATGTTGGTGGCGTTCAAGCAGCAGACGCCAGACTTTGAAGTGCCCGACTATCTGAATACGCACCCCGTGTTAGAGGCTTCTAACCGATGGGCACAGCAGGCGGTGGACGGTCACTTGCTGTTGCAACTGGCGCAACCCATCATTCGTGACACGCAAGACTTGCTGGATGCGTTGAACTGAATCTACGCGATGAACCCAGAAGATTTGCAAAAGCTGGTTACCTTGCGCATGCCGTTTGGCAAACACCAAGGCGCGGTGTTGGCAGACTTGCCTGGCAATTACCTGAATTGGTTTGCGCGTGAAGGTTTTCCCAAGGGCGAGATTGGCCGCTTGCTCAACCTCATGCACGAGATTGACCACAACGGTTTGAGCGAGTTGCTGACGCCACTTCGGCAGCGCTAGTTAGGCATACGCCAATGGGCGTATTGATGTTGGGCGCAAAGCTCTAGAGAATCAAAACAACCGATTTTGATTTTTATGAACGACGCATTGAAAAAAGACTTAGAGCAGCAGGTTCAAAATTTATACGTACCCTTAGAGGCTGCCAATATTGCCTTTTACAACAGCAATAGTGTGGAGGACGCACGCGTGGTGCAAGCGTTAGAGGAGCAAATCAACACACTGGTTGATGCGCTGATTGAGTTGGACGCTCAAGAACTTCAACATTGACGCAGCGTTAGCGTACCGCCCCATAAGGGCAATACCCAGGTCTAGGCCCCACTTGCGGATGCAGTCTGCAGGTGTTGGGCCTTTTTTCATAGACCTTGCAGCGGCGCGTTTTGGCATCTAAGTTTTGACAGTCCCCATTGGCACGGCGTGACAGGGTGAAGATGCTGTTCTTGAAATTGAAGTGCTCAATCACCCCCATCTTTTGCAAGCGCTTGGCAATTTGCTTGGGCTCTTCGTGCTCGGCTTCAAACGGGTCGACCAGTTCTAGGCGTACCAAGTCGAGCAGCTTCACCTCGACAGGCATGGTGCAGCAGTTGGCGGCGCAAGTGCTGCACAGGCCGTTGCGGTAGCGCGTCCAGGTGTCGCAGTTGTCCACGTTGACGATGGCGATGTGCGACCTCATGCTGCGCTCTCCATAGACGCTGGCAACGGTGGCATTTGATACGCCAGCACTTTGAGCGAACGCTCGGGCGACACATCGGCAAATGCCGCAGGGTTGGCCACCCGCTCGACAAACTTCAACTCAGGGGCCAGTTCTTGCATTTGGTTTTGCAAAAAGTCTAGGCCTAGCTCGGGTGCATTGAGGCACAGCAATGCAAAGCCACCAGGGGCCAATAGTTCAGGCAAACGGCGCATGAGTTTGGCGTAGTCTTTGGTGGCGATGAAGCTGCCTTTTTGGTAGCTGGGCGGATCAACGATGACCAAGCCATAAGGCCCGCTGCGCGTTATCTTGGCCCACGTTTTAAAAATGTCGTGCATCAAAAAAGTCGCACCTGTGCTGATGCTGTTCAGCGGGTGGTTTTGTTGGCCAATGGCCATCGCGCCGTGGCTCATGTCCACGTTCACCACTTGCTTGGCGCCCGCTTGCAGTGCCACCACCGAGAACGCGCAGGTGTAGGCAAAGAGGTTGAGCACTTTGAGGCGCGGCTGGTCAGACGAATAGTTGCGCACCATGTGGCGCACCCATTCTCGGCCTTCGGCCATGTCGAGAAACAGCCCGTGGTTTTGGCCTTTCAGCACATGCACGCGAAAGCTCGTGCCGTTTTCTGTCACCACATGCGGGTCGGGCACCGTGCCGCTCATCAAGCGGGTTTCGATGTGGCCTTCTGCGCGGCATTGAAACACCCAGTTGAGCGACTGGGTGGGGGCAATCTGATGCCAGCGTGCGGACAGCGCTGTGCCAATGGCGGTCAGTTCGTCTTCAGACACCGCTTGAAAACTGGTCAGCACCAACACAGGTGGGAAAGCGTCTAAAGCCCACTGCTCGCAGCCCGGATACAAGCCACCACGGCCATGGAACACGCGTTGTGCGTCGGTGGGCAGGGCCATCGTGGCGATGGCATTCAACAGGGCTTGCATGTGGGGCGTTGTGGGGCAGATGTAGAGAGAAGTGCGTAAGTGTAGGCACTTGCCCGTTCAGGGCAAAGGGTAAGAGTGGCGCGGTAGGATAAGCCCCCCTTTTCACAAAACAGTTCGGATACTTCATGACTCCCGCAGAACAAGAATTACGCACCGCCGCACTTGACTACCACCGCTCGCCCACCAAGGGCAAGATTCGCGTGGAGCCGACTCATCCGCTGGACAACCAGCACGACTTGAGCTTGGCCTATTCACCTGGCGTTGCGTACCCTTGCTTGGAGATTGAAAAAGACCCGCAAATGTCTTACGAATACACCAGCCGTGGCAACTTGGTGGGCGTCATCACTAACGGCACAGCGGTGTTGGGCTTGGGCGACATCGGCGCATTGGCCGGCAAGCCTGTGATGGAAGGCAAAGGCTGCTTGTTCAAAAAGTTCTCTGGCATTGACGTGTTTGACATCGAACTCGACGAACACGATGCCGACAAATTGGTCGACATCATCGCCGCCATGGAACCCACCTTTGGTGGCATCAACCTCGAAGACATCAAAGCACCCGAGTGCTTCTACATCGAGAAAAAACTGCGCGAACGCATGAGCATTCCGGTGTTCCACGACGACCAACACGGCACCGCCATCATTTCTGCCGCTGCCATGTTGAACGGTTTGGAATTGGCTGGCAAAGACATCGCCAACATCAAAGTGGCTGTGTCGGGCGCAGGTGCTGCAGCCTTGGCTTGTTTGGATGTTTTCCTCGGTTTGGGTGTGAAGGCAGAGCACATCTTTGTGTGCGACTCCAAAGGCGTGATTTACGAAGGCCGCCCCGGTGGCTACGACGAATCCAAAGCCCGCTTTGCACAAAAGACAGACGCACGCACATTGGCCGATGCCGTCAATGGTGCCGATGTGTTCTTGGGTTGCTCTGCAGCCGGCGTGTTGACGCAAGACATGGTCAAGACCATGGCAGTCAAGCCGCTCATCTTGGCCTTGGCCAACCCCGAGCCAGAAATTCGCCCTGAGTTGGCCAAAGCTGTGCGCCCAGATTGCATCATTGCCACCGGCCGCTCTGACTACCCCAATCAAGTGAACAACGTGTTGTGCTTCCCGTACATCTTCCGTGGCGCTTTGGATTGCGGTGCAACCAAAATCACTGAAGAGATGAAGATTGCCTGCGTGCGCGAAATCGCCGACTTGGCCAAGCTCGAAGTGACCGCTGAAGTGCAAGCCGCTTACCCCGGTTTGGATTTATCTTTTGGTGTAGACAACATCATTCCAAAGCCATTCGACACACGCCTCATCCAGCGCATCGCGCCTGCCGTGGCTCGTGCGGCCGAAGCTTCGGGTGTGGCCAAGCGCCCCATCAAAGACTTTGATGCCTACGCCAAAACTTTGACGGCTTGGGTCAAGTAACACCTTGAGTCGGCTCAAGCTCACCCGCGACAAAATTTACAAAACGGTATCGCGCCAGTTGCATGGCGTGGTGCCGTGTTGGGTTTGCGGGGAGCATGTGGCGCATGCCGACGCCACGCTAGAACACATTCAGCCGCTCAGCGAGGGCGGCAACAGCCACCAAGAAAACTTGGCCATCAGCCACGACCGTTGCAACAACTTGCGGCATATCAAGGCCAAAGCCTGATGCCGCATCGACAAAAGCACCATGCATTGCTCGGCATTATTTTGTTGTTGATGGCAGTGATGTGCTTTGCCGCACTCGATACCACCAGTAAGCATGTGATCGCTGTCGTGCCTTTGCTGGTAGCGGTGTGGGCACGGTACTTTTTTCAGGCGCTGCTGACCACTGCCGTTGTCTTGCCCATCAAAGGCTTGGACGTTTTAAAGACCAATAACCCGCGTCAACAAATGACGCGTGGCGTCTTGCTTGTTACTCTGACTTTTTTGGTCTTTTCAAGTTTGAAATTCATGCCGGTGGGCGAGTTCACAGCCATTGTGATGACGGTGCCTTTGCTGGTCACTTTGTTGGCCACGCGTACGTTAGGCGAACATGTGTCTACACAGCGCGTGGTGCTGGTGTGTGGTGGCTTTGTCGGCACGCTCATCATCGTGAGGCCTGGAACGCAAATGTTTGGATGGTCGCTGCTCATCCCCTTGGCTCTGGTCATCGTAAATACGGCATTTCAGTTGATGACCAGCAAGATGGCACGCACGGAAGATGCCATGACCACACAGTTCTATACAGGGTGGATTGGCACTGCGCTCGCATCCATTCCCATGATTTGGTATTGGGTTCCCATCACCGACGCGCAGGCCTGGTTGGAATTGGTGTTCATGGGTTTTGCTGGCTGCGTAGGCCACTTCATGCTTATCTTGGCGTTTGAGCGTTCACCGGCGGGCACATTGATGCCCTACATGTACGCGCAAATTGGTTTTGGCATGTTGGGCGGCTGGCTGGTGTTTGACCACATGCCTGATCACTTCTCGATGATAGGCATCGGTTTGATTGCGCTATGCGGTACTGCAGGCGGTTTGCTAACCGCCTATGAAGTCCGCCAGAAAACCCAGAGCTGAGGTTCGCGGTTAGTCGTTCACCGGCTGAATCGCGTTTTCCAAGTTCATAAAAATTGGGCGTCCATCCGGCGTGTTGAGCGGCACAATTTTTTCTTCATGCCCATCGGCTGCTGGAATGAGCGCGCACAACGTGGGGCTGGTGCGTAGCTCGCCATTCAAATGAACTTCAAGGTCAGCGATGACCAGTTGCACATCGGTGAGGATTTGTTTGACTCGCATGTGGTGCTTCCCTTTTTAGCGTTGAGGTGTTCGTTCGAGTTTTTGCACATCGAAGTGTTGCGCTTTCAGCCGTTCAATCAATGCGTCATAGGCTTTGGCGTTCACCTGCGGTGTGCGTGACAGTACCCACAGGTAGTCGCGCTTGGCGTCGCTCACAGCGGCCAGTTGGTAGTCGGTGTCGAGGTCAATCACCCAATAGTCGCCCCACACCACAGGCAGCCAGCTGAGCCATGCAGGGGCAAAGCGAACTTTGAGTTTGGGCGACGTAGCAGGGCCGACTTGGCGCGCTTGGCCCAACGCATCTATGGTGCTGCCGTCCGTCGTGACGCAGCTGTTGAGCACCTGCACCGAACCATCGGATTGCGCCAAATATTGCGCGCGTGTGTTGGCCACACATTTGGTTTGAAACCAATTTGGGAATTTGGCAACTTCATACCAAGTGCCCATGTAGCGCGTCACATCCAGTGTGGCGATGGCGCTCACAGGCGGAAAGTTGGCAGCTGTTGCCGTGTTTTGCGCCGTGGCGTTCAGCGCCGTACAAGTCAGAACCGCAGCAAGCCAAAAGTTTTTGAGCAGCATCAACATTCTTTAAATCCCTACTTGCATCTGTACGTGGCGCAGCACGATGTCAGCAATTTGAATCAACAACATCAAGGCAATGGGTGACAAGTCCACCGTGCCCATCTGTGGCATCACACGACGAATGGGGCGCAACAGCGGTTCGACCAACTGAGCCAAGAAGTACCGCGCATCCGAGGCTGCGCTGAACCACGACATGAGTGCGTAGGCAATGACCATCCACATCAGGCTAGACAGAATCACGCTGAGCAATTCAAAACCAGCGTTGGTCACCAAGCTCAACCAATGGGCTGCAGCGCCTGCCACAATCCACAGCAGCGAGTGCTTGGCCAGCAGCACCGCATAGGCGGCCACCAAGCTGGCGGTGTCTAAGCGCCCCATCGCGGGCACAAAGCGGCGCACAGGCAGCACAATCCAATTGGTGATGCTGAACACAAACGGGGCCAATGGGTTGCCCCCGCTGCTGGACAGATTGATGCGCTGCAAATGCATGTACATGCGCAGCAAACAGGTGCCCGCTACCAAGCCCACGGCGAAGTGCAGAATCAAAGAGAAAATTTGTAACAACATGTCTGCAGTTTAGGCTGGCTCAGGCAAAATTTACGCATTCACTTCAGATTGTTCCGTATGAAGCCAATTCCACCCTTGCCGCGTTTTATTTTTGCCAGCCGATGGCTGCAGCTGCCTTTGTATTTGGGCCTGATTGCGGCGCAAGGCGTGTATGTGTTTCATTTTTGGGTGGAGTTGGTGCACCTGATTGAGGCTGCGTTTGGCAGTCAAGCGGCGCTTGACGCCTTGGTCACCAGCATTGGCTACAAAAACGGCATGACCGTCACGCACTTGAGCGAGTCCATCACCATGCTGGTGGTGCTGGGTTTGATTGACGTGGTGATGATTTCAAATTTGCTCATCATGGTCATCGTGGGCGGTTATGAAACCTTTGTGTCGCGCATGTATTTAGAAAACCACCCCGACCAGCCCGAGTGGCTAAGTCACGTGAACGCGTCGATTTTGAAAGTCAAGTTGGGCATGGCCATCATTGGCATTTCGTCCATCCACTTGCTCAAGACCTTCATCAACGCGGCCAACTACGACGAGAAGGTGTTGATGTGGCAAACCATCATTCACATCACCTTCTTGCTCAGCGCTTTGGCCATTGCCTTGACTGACAAAATTTCACACCCCCAAGAACCGTCACACTGAGAAGCGCATGCAAGCACGCAATCCCATTCATCGCAACGCACTTGTTCTGTTTTCGGGCGGACAAGACTCCACCACCTGTTTGGCTCATGCACTGGCGCAATACGAGCGCGTGGAGACTTTGGCGTTTGATTACCGCCAACGCCATTTGGTAGAGCTAGAAGCCCGTATTCAAGTACTGGCTCAAATGCGCGAGCAGTTTCCACAATGGGCACACAAGCTGGGTGAAGACCATTTGCTCGACCTCGGCGTGTTGGGGCAGGTGAGCGAAACCTCCCTCACCCGCGACACCGCTTTCAAAATGGAAGCCTCGGGCTTGCCCAACACCTTTGTGCCGGGGCGCAACCTGTTGTTCCTTACGCTCGCCGCTGCTTTGGCCT
>CANGOY010000047.1 GCA_947455585.1 Comamonadaceae bacterium | reverse complement strand
TCTGTAGACAACATGGGACCTGTCAACTTCAAGCTAAAAGTGATGGCGCCAAGAAAAAACCCACAGTCGTGAAACTGTGGGTTTTTATTTTGGTGGTGGTAGCGGGATTTGAACCTGCGACATCAGCATTATGAATGCTGCGCTCTAACCAACTGAGCTATACCACCGAACAGGGCAAGATTGTAAACCAAAAATAGGCTCAATCATCCAATGCAGCCAACACGCCAAAGCTGCGCTGGGCATAGGCCAAGCCATGGCCAGCTTGCACGCCAAAGTCGAGCACTTCGCCAATCAAGATGTCGTGGTCGCCCGCTGACACCACTTGCGCGATGCGGCAATCAAACCAAGCAATCACACCTTCTAAGCGCGGGTGATGGTTCATGCCGCGCACAAAGGGCTGGTCTGCAAAGCGTTCGGCTTGTGTGCCTTGCGCAAAATTAAGCGCCACGTCTTTTTGCTGCGCGCCCAACACGTTGACCATGTAGCCGCCCGCATTCACAAATGCTTCGTGGCTGGACGAGGTTTTACGCACGCTCCACAGCACCATAGCTGGGTCCAGCGACACGGTGTTGAAGGAGTTGCAGGTCATACCCCAGTCAAGGCCTTGGGTGTGAGCGGTCACCACGGTCACGCCCGTGGTGAAGCAGCTCATTGCGTCTTTGATGTTCACGCCGTGCTTTCTGAATTGTTTTTATAAAAACGCGAGTGCGTCTTGTGCGGCCACACGGCCTTCGTCGGTGGGGACCACCCACACCTCGATGGCGCTATTGTCGGTGTGAATCGAAGCCACGCTGTCGCCAGTGGCCTTTGCATTGCGCGCGGCATCAACCTGCACGCCGAGGTAAGCCAAAGCATCGCCCACTTGTTGGCGCAGCACGGCATCGTGTTCGCCAATGCCGCCCGTGAAGGCCAACACATCCAAGCCGCCAATGCAGGCGCTGAGTGCGCCTACTTCGCGCACAACACGGTGGGCAAACAACTCGGTGGCAAACAGTGCGGCGTCTGAAGACGAAGCGCGCAAGGTGCGCATGTCTGCGCTCTCGCCTGACACGCCCAGCAAGCCGCTTTGTTTGTAGAGTAGCTTTTGAATTTTGTCGTGACTCCAGCCCTGCTCCATCAAGTACAGCAGCACGCCGGGGTCGAGCGCGCCGCTGCGCGTGCCCATCATCAAACCATCGAGGGCCGAGAAGCCCATGGTGGTGGCTCGGCTTTGGTAGTCAGTGGTGGCGCACACACTGGCCCCGTTGCCCAAGTGGGCCATGACCGTTCGGCCTGCTGAGCAAGGCACATCGCGCTGAAGCACTTGGCTGACGTACTGATACGACAGGCCATGAAAACCATAGCGGCGCACGCCTTGTTCGGTGAGTTTTTTATCAATAGCGAAGGTGGTTTCGAGCGGGGAAAGCGTGCGATGAAACGCCGTGTCAAAACACGCCACTTGTGGCACATCGGGGAACGACTCAGCAAACGCGCTGATGCCCACCAAGTTGTGCGGCTGATGCAATGGGGCCAGTGCATTGAGCGTGGCAAGCTGTGTCATCACCTCGGGTGTGACGCGCACACTGCTGCTGTAAAACGCACCACCATGCACCACACGATGCGCGATGGCTTGCACCTTCAAATGCGCAAAGCGCGAGGCCAGCAAAGCTTTGAGTGTGTTAAGCGCGGCATCAAATACATCTTGCGCGGGCTGCACGTCTACTGCGGCTGATTCTTTTGTTTCGCCTATGGCGCAAAAACTGATGCGCGGCTGGCCCGAAGGTTCTAAGCCTTCGATGTTGCCCGTGACTTCAGCTTCACCGATACCCGCGCCCTGAATGGGATACAGCGCAAACTTAAGGCTCGACGAACCCGCGTTGACAGAAAGAATGCTCATGCGGGATGCGTGCGGTAATGGTGGGCAATCAGCTTGGCCAACAAGGCCGAAGCACTGCGCGTGGTAGCGGTGTCAGCACGGCTGGTGAGTGCAATGGGCACGCGCGCGCCGAGCACCACACCCGAGCCCGAAGCACCAGCCAAGTACTCCAGCTGCTTGGCCATCATGTTGCCCGACTCCAAATCTGGGGCCACCAAAATGTCGGCCTGGCCTGCCACGGCAGAAGCAATGTGTTTGATTTCTGCTGCGTGACTAGACACGGCGTTGTCAAACGCGAGTGGGCCATCGAGCAAGCCGCCTTTGATTTGCCCACGGTCGGCCATCTTGCACAAGGCAGCGGCGTCGATTGTGGAAGGGATGTTGGGGTTCACGGTTTCGACCGCCGAAAGAATGGCCACCTTCGGCACTTCTACGCCCATAATTTGCGCAAACAAAATCGCGTTTTGCACGATGTCGGCTTTTTCGGCCAAGGTGGGGGCGATGTTGAGCGCAGCATCGGTGATGTACAGCGGCTTGGGGTACATGGGTGCTTCAAAGCGAAACACGTGCGACATGCGGCGGCCTGTGCGCAAACCTTTTTGCGACACCACGGCGTGAATCAACTCATCCGTGTGCAAGCTGCCTTTCATTAAGGCTTCTAGTTTTCTGTCAGCAGCCATCTGCGCAGCCACGTCGGCGGCATCGTGGCTGTGCGAAACATCAATCACTTCAATGCCCGTCAAATCAATGCAAGCTTCTGCGGCCACAGCGCGCAGTTTTTTCTCAGGCGCAATCAGCACTGCGTGAATCAGGCCTGCATGGTGCGCATCCATCGCGCCTTGCAAAGAGTCGGCATCACACGGGTGCACCACACCGCATCGCACGGGCTCAAGGTGCGCGCCGAGCGCCAGCAAGTTGGCATGGCGTTGCTCGGGGTCAAACAGGCTGATGTGCGGCGCAGGGATGCGCGGCATACGCAGCTTCTCGGTGGGGGCCATCACTTTGGCCACGCCGTACAGCACGCGTTCGCCTTTTTGATTGACCAATAGGCAATCGAGCTCTACTGTTTTCTTGTCATCCTGTTTGCTGATGCAAGTGACGGTGACGTTCAACGTGTCGCCAATTCGCACAGGGCGGCTGAAGTGCAAGTTTTGTTCAAGGTAAATCGTGCCAGGACCTGGGAACACGGTGCCCAACAAACTGCTGATGAGCGAGCCGCCCCACATGCCGTGGCCAATGACGCCATGAAACAGGGTGGCGTTGGCGTACGTGGGGTCGAGGTGCGCAGGATTGGTGTCACCCGACACCGCAGCAAAGGCTTGGATATCTGCCAAAGTGAGCGTACGCACCAAGCGTGCCGCCTGCCCCACCACGATGCTGTCGTAGGGGTAGTTTTCTAGCCACTCGTTCGTGGGGTCGTTGGTGGTGTCAGTGATGTCGTTCATGGGGCTCTTCAATTCACGGCGTGGCTGCCGGCATCTACATAAATGGTTTGACCTGTCATACCGCTAGCGGCATTGGTGCACAAGAAGGTGCTGAGGTTGGCAATTTCTTCCAGCGTCACCAAACGACCCAGCGGCGCTTTGGCAATGTTGTTTTGCATGAGCGCGTCAAAGGCTTCAATGCCCGAGGCTGCGCGCGTGAGGATGGGCCCGGGCGACACCGCATACACCCGCACGCCTTGGGGCCCGAGCTCCAACGCCATGTAGCGCACCAACGATTCGAGTGCGGCCTTCACAGGCCCCATCAAGCCATAGTGCGGCACTGCCTCGTCGGCGCCAAGGTAAGACATGGTGACCATGCTGCCGCCTTGCATCATGTGCGGCGCACACAACTTAGCCAGCGTCGCAAAGGAGTGGCACGACACTTCCATCGCGCGCGCAAAGCCGGTGCTTGAGCTGTCAATCACACGGCCATGCAAATCGGCCAACGGCGCCCACGCGATGGAGTGAATCACAAAATCCAAGCGACCCAGTTTGGCAACCGCATAGGCCACCAGCTTTTCTAATTCTTCTGGGGTTTCGATGTTGCAAGTTTGCAAGTCCATGCCCAACGGCTGGGTGAGCGGCTCGACAAACGGACGGGCTTTGTCGTTCAAACACGACGCCACCACTTCCGCGCCCATGGCCTGCGCTTGACGGGCACAACCCCACGCAATACTGTGCTCATTGGCCAAGCCCAGCACCAAGCCTTTTTTACCTTGCAGGTCAAAGGCAGACATCGTGTTCATAAAAATTCCTCAAAACCACGGGCGGGCTCAAAACGGCCCGCCACAAAACGTAAACGCGTCGGCCCGCGCATGGCACGTTGCGCCACCGAATGGCGTGGGTCGCCGGGGTAGCACAGCGTGCGCACGCCCTCATCGTCAAACGGCTCGGGCAAGACCAAAGGTGGCGTTTGCATCTTGGCTGCATGCAACACGCTGGCCGAATTGGCATGCGGCAGCAACGACACCAAGGTCATGATTTGCGGTGGCGCCAGCGGCAAACCACCCGACCAATAGCGCGTCAAGGCATCCATCGGACTCAGCCAAACGCTGTCGATGGCCTCGATGTTGTCGTGCACCGGCTGCTGCCCTGCTGGCAACACAGCCACAAAAAAGCGGGTGTCAAAGCGTTTGTTGGTCACCGAAGGTTGCACTGGGGTAATCCAACGCGACCACGGCGCCAAGTGCTGCGTGTCCACACGCAAACCTGCACTTTGCAACATATCTGCAAACCCTTGACCACCATGCAAGGCTTGCTGCCACTGTTGGCGTTGCGCGGCATCGTGCGCCAAGGCCTCGCTATTTTTCAAGCGGGCGTACAACACGCCGCACTCCTCAAGCACTTCCCGCACGGCGGCCACATATAAGCCCGCAGCGGTGTGGGGCGGTAAATCGGGTTCACCCAAGGCGCTGTGCAGCACTTGCGGTGATGTATCTAAATAGGCATGCACATCAGACGCGCAATCGGCCTCGTCTAACTTGCCACCCGGAAAAACATAAGCGCCACCCAACACGGCCGAAGCTGTATGGCGGCGCAGCAAGAAGACTTGCAGTCCTTTTTGGGGCTCATCACGTAACAACACCACCGTAGCCGAAGCCCGCGGTGGTGTTGTGATGATTTCGCTGTTGAGTTGCATGAACTCAGCGATGAATCTAAAGATTACTTGGCGGTGTAAGCCACATCAGCGCGGCGGTTTTGTGCCCAAGCAGCTTCGTCGTGGCCTTCAGCCTTTGGCTTTTCGCTACCAAAGCTCACTGGCTCAGCTTGGCCGTCTTTCACGCCGTAGGCTTTCAAGCCACGCACGACAGCTTCAGCACGCTTTTGGCCCAAAGCCAAGTTGTATTCGCGGCCACCGCGTTCGTCGGCATTGCCTTCAACGCGCACTTTCAAAGCGCCGTTGGCAGCCAGGTATTTACCCTGACGCTCAACCACTGCAGCTTGGTCAGCTTTGATATCGAACTGGTCGAAGCCAAAGTAAACGCTGCGCTCTTTAGAGATGGCGCTGTTGGGGTTCAAGTGGTCAGCCACGACAGAAGCGACTGAAGATTTGGCATCGGACACGTTGTCGAGTTTGGTTGAGCTGCAAGCAGACAACAACACAACGGACACGACGGAAAGGAGTGCAAAGAGGCGTTTGGACATGTGATTCAATTTTTAAAAAAGTTAACCTTAATATTTTAGCGGATGGCATTTCCATCTGAAAGTGTTGTTTTTTTTGACACATCTAAAAATCTTTTACAAATCAACAACATAGGTAATTTTCTTAATTTTAATTCTTTTATAGAAAGCGTTGCATTAAAAAGCATTCAAAAACGCTTCAAGAAATGCTTTTTGCGCCTATCTTGCCTCTAAAGCATGCATTGACCGAAGGTCCGACACCCATGTAAATTCCATTCCCCCGCAAGAAATTTCGGCGATTTGCAAAACAAAAAGTGAAGTGCTGCATACGCAGCTTGGAGAATTAAAAGATGTCAACATTCAAAATTTTGGTCACCAGTCAAAAAGGTGGCGTGGGTAAAAGCACTGTTTCAGCCAATTTGGCCGCTTATTTGCGCCGCCAAGGCCAAACCGTCACCCTGATTGACTTTGACACTCACGGTTCCTCTAGCACTTGGTTGACACGCGCCCCCAACATTGGCGTGGTGGTGCAACACCACATCCTGCCGCTCGACCAAGGTGGCAACCGCCCTATCTTGGATGCCCGCTTGCACTTGCGTCGCGCAGCCAGTAGCTCTGAAGTGGTCATTTGCGACTTGACATGGACCGACTCCATCGCAGGCGAGCTGATGTTTGAATACGACTTGGTCATCGTTCCCACCTCGGTGTCGGAAATTGAATTGGCCGCCACAGCTGGCTTCTTGAGCCGCCACCGCTGGGTGTTTGACTCGGCCATCCACACACCACCCACGCTGCTGGTGTGCCCAACACGCGTCCAGCCCGAACAGCTGCACAGCGATGTGTTCTCGAAACAGCGCTTTCCTGTCAGCTTCATGCTCGCACCACCTGTGCTCGAAGCGCAATCGGCCCGTGAAATGTTTGAGCGTGGCTATTTGATGGACTTGCAAGACGCCTGCGGCACCTCGTTCAACGAATTTGGTAAATCTGTGTGCGCCGCACGCGAAATGCGCGAATCAGCCCAAGGCATGCGCCAAACCACGAATTCACGCATCACAGCGCCAACCATGCGCACAGCTGGTACGTCTAACGTGGCCACGGCGGGAGTTAAACGCAACAATTTGCTGGGCAATTCGGCTACGCTCTCAAGCCAATATTCCATCTTGGGTCGCCACCGCATGCAAAAAGTTCGTCCTGAAGAGATGGCCAACAAATCGGCACCTCATGCCGTTGCGCCACAGAACACACACATTGCATCCATGGGCATTCCCCAGTTCCTCAAACGCATGTCCATGGGTGTCATGAGCAAATGAGTTCCGAACCACAATTTTTGTCCTTCAAAGGACTCAAGCAGTACACGCCTGAAGACGGGTGGGGGCAAGTCAATGCGATTTTGCAATCCCACGCGCAACAGGCCGCTGCACCCGTGCAGCCGTCAGCACCTCAGTATGCTCAGCCGCAACATCAACAGCCACAGCACTTCAATGCGGTGCCTGAGAATGTGCCCACGTTGACCGAAACGCCAGATGACACATCAGGCCAAGCGTCCCCCATGTTTGACCCACTCATCCATGAGTTGTTTGAACAGTTGCGCGTGCCGCCCAGCGATGACCTGACGCAAACTTGGCGCACCATTGCCGCCGAGGTGAACCTGCTGACCGAACGCATGGCCTTGCAACGCGAGTTGCAAGAGCGTTTGCAAAAGTTAGACCATGAATTGGTCAACTTGCGCGGCACGATTTTGTCGCACCTGACAGAAGTGCAACACGCCGCAGACCAGCAACTGTCCTCAGCACGCTTGCGTGCCGAGGTGTCAGCCCTTGCACAAACCAAACTGTCGGCCAAACTGACGAACAACCGATAAATTCCCTTTCGCTTAGGAGCGCCGCGCATGCTGGACAAACTCAATCAGATTTATCCGGTGCGCTACACAGCGTTCATTGCATCGGTTGTTTTACTCATCTTTTCGCTTTTAGGCGCAGGGGTGATGGGCGTGAGCGGCTGGTGGCCCACGGTATTTTTGTTGTTAAGCCTGGTCGGCCTGCACGACTTGCAGCAATCAGACCATGCGATTTTGCGCAACTACCCCATCATTGGGCACTTGCGCTTCATGCTGGAAACCATTCGCCCTGAAATTCGCCAATACTTTTTAGAGTCCGAAACTGAGGCCTCACCTTTCTCACGCGCGCAACGCACCTTGGTCTACACACGCGCCAAGGGCCAGTCAGACAAACGTCCTTTTGGTACACAGCTGGATGTACGCGCCATTGGTTACGAGTGGATCAACCACTCCATCGCACCGTCTCACTTAGCTGGTCACGACTTTCGCGTGAAGGTGGGCGGCAAGGACTGCACACAGCCCTATGACATCAGCCTGTTCAACGTGTCGGCCATGAGCTTTGGCGCACTCAGCGCCAATGCCATCCAAGCCTTGAACCTTGGCGCCAAGATGGGTGGTTTTGCGCACGACACGGGCGAAGGTTCGATTTCGCGCCACCACCGTGAACACGGCGGTGATTTGATTTGGGAAATTGGCTCAGGCTACTTTGGCTGCCGCGACGAACAAGGCCACTTCAGCCCCGAGCACTTTATGGAGAACGTACGCTCACCCCAAGTGAAGATGGTTGAAATCAAGCTCAGCCAAGGCGCAAAACCTGGCCATGGTGGTGTGTTGCCGGGCCCCAAGGTGACCGAAGAAATTGCAGAAGCACGCGGTGTGATGGTGGGTCAAGACTGCGTGTCACCCGCCACCCACAGCAGCTTTTCAACGCCCCTAGAAATGATGGCGTTCATCCAGCAACTGCGCACCCTGAGCGAAGGCAAGCCCGTGGGCTTCAAGCTGTGCATTGGCCACCCTTGGGAATGGTTTGCGATTGTCAAAGCCATGCTCGAGACCGGCATACAGCCCGACTTCATCGTGGTCGATGGTGCCGAAGGCGGTACGGGTGCAGCACCTTTGGAGTTCTCTGACCACATGGGCATGCCTTTGCAAGAAGCCCTGCGCCTGGTGCACAACACGCTGGTGGGCGCAGGTTTGCGCGACAGCATTCGCGTGGGCGCCAGCGGCAAAATTGTGAGTGCCTTTGACATGGCTCGCGCCTTGGCCCTGGGCGCGGACTGGTGCAACAGCGCACGCGGCTTTATGTTTGCGCTGGGTTGCATTCAAGCCCAAACCTGCCACAGCGGTAACTGCCCTACGGGCGTGACCACCCAAGACCCAACGCGTCAAATGGCGCTTGTGGTGCCTAGCAAAGCTGAGCGCGTGCAAAATTTCCACGAGCACACACTGGAAGCCTTGCAAGAACTGATGGAAGCCTCGGGCCTGAAAACGCCACACGACTTCACACCGCGTCACATCATGCGCCGCGTGAACGAAACACAGACGTTGCACTTGTCGGACTTGGTAGACACCGTACAAGCCGGTGCTTTGCTAAAAGACGATGTGAGCGCCTTACCTTCGGTGTTCAGCGACTGGCCCCTGACCAGCGCCAAGAGCTTTGCGATTTAACCCTATTAATCAGGCACGCGAGGGTACTGAATTGGCTTCTCGCGAACCACTGGCGGTGGCGTAGCGGCTGCAGCAGCGCGGGCTTTCTCAGCCGCACGCTCTGCAGCAGCAGCCTTCTCAGCAGCCGCTTTTTCGGCGGCAGCCTTTGCAGCGCGAGCCGCTGCCGCTTTCTCGGCGGCGGCGCGTTCAGCGGCGATTTGCTCCGCTGATTTTTCTGCTTTCTCTGGCTGCATACGCATCATCACAGCACGTTCAGCAGCCGCTTTTTGCTGCGCCAAACGCTCAGCAGCTGACGCCTTTTCAGACACGGCAGCAGCTTTTTGAGCCTCAGTTGCAGCCTTGGCTGACAGTGCAGCTTTGTCTGCTGCCTTTTGCGCGTCACCTGCAGCCACGGCTGCTTTGTCCACGGTTTTCTCAATCGTCTTCAGTGCTGCAGCTTCAGCGGCAGTTTGGCTACGCTCGCGCACTTGCACTGCCGCATTCAGGTCAGACTTGATTTTTTGAATTTCAGTCAACAACACTTGCGTGCTGGGGCCTTGAGCAGCGGCAGGCAAAGCAGGCGGCATGCGTGACGAAGCTTTTTCGGCCACGGTTTGCAACTTGGTGTCGAACGATTGCAACTTGGTCTCTAGACCTGACAGCTGCTTTTGCATGTCTTTGAACTTGAGGTCGCTCGACTTATTGGCCTCCACAGCCACCACAGCAGGCATAGAAGCCATGCTCTTGCCAATTTCTTCTAAGCGTTTGGCCACTTGGGTTTGGGTGGTGATGACTTCTTCTTGCTTCTCGTTGATTTCAGAGAAGTCAGAATTGGTTTTGCCAATCGCCGTCAGGCTGGCATCCACTTCAATCACGCGCTTGGCCATGGCATACACCATGGTGTCGAGCTCTTTGATGGACTTGGTCATCTTCATGGTGATGGCAAAGAAGATGCCCATCGCAATCAACAAACAGGCACAAAACGAACCCAACATTATGCGCGAGTGCATCACGTTACGGCGGTTGTTTTCTTGAATTTTGGACACCACAGCACGCATGGTGGCGCTCACGTCGGCCGCAATCGAGGCGGAGCGCGTCGACACCTCCGCTGAGTCGAGCACCACCGAAGTCAGCTCTTCAATCTGACGGGCCACCTCATTGGTGTCTAGCGATTGAGATGCAATTTCGGTCAAACGGTCTGCAGTCGCCTCGACATCTACGATGGCTTCCTCAGGCGTTGGCGCCTCTTCTGTTGGTTTTTGTTCGTCAGCCATGTCAAACCTTTGTCTTGTTTCGTTCCTCAAGCCGATCCAATCGGGTATTGAGTGTTTGTATATCGCCTGTCAGTTTGCCCATACGGGCATGCAGTGCTTCAGTCCATGTATCGGCTTCAACCGGCGCGTCTTGAATGGGGGGGCCAACCGCGGGTTCTGCCTCAGGGGTGGGCTCAACTGCTTCGACCAGGGGCTCATCCACCACCAACTCGG
>CANGOY010000046.1 GCA_947455585.1 Comamonadaceae bacterium | reverse complement strand
TCAGACGTAAAAAAAGCGGCTCGGTGACCCGATGCCGCTTTTGTGCGTGAACGCGAAGAATTACTTCTTCTTGGTGTTCACAGCAGCGTTAAAGGCTGCGCCGGCAGTGAAGCGAGGCACCACAGCCGCTGCGATTTTCAAGGCTTCGCCAGTGCGTGGGTTTTTGCCAGTGCGTGCATCGCGAGCAGCAGCTTTGAAAGTGCCGAAGCCGATCAATTGCACGTCGTCTTTTTTCGCAACAGCGTGCGTGATGACGTCGATGATGGCATTGACAGCGCGGCCAGCGTCGGCCTTTGTCAATTCTGTGTGAGCTGCAACGGCTTCGATCAATTCAGTTTTGTTCATGAGTGGTTCCTTGTTAAAACGGGTGCATTGTGCCATTTTTGGCAAGTGTTTAGCAGGTTTGATCTTTTGATTTCGATGATTTTTTAGGCTCTAAGCCCGCATAGGTCAAGGCACGGGGCAATTTATTGGTGTTCACCCTAGTTTGTGCATCGATGAAGGCGCTTGCTCATCAAAAATTAGCCCGTCACCCATACTGTGCTGAGTTGCTTCTTTGATACAAAGAAATACATAGATGTTCAACACTTATTAGTTCAATGCGTCAGCCGGCGTGCATCTGACTTGCATTTGTCCTCTGGCGTGCCTACCATGCTCAGAGTTGATGGCGATTTAATGCTCTTGACGGATGAGGCGCTGATGCACGATGACCTTCGTGTGGCCTTGATAAGGGCCATGCATGTGCCGCCTATCTTGGCCGAGCTGATGCACAAGCCGCGCGGCTTAGTGTTGGGCACATTGCACACCTCAAGCGCAGCCAAAACCATGGACCGCATCGTCGGTGTGTTTCCTACCAAAGAAAAAGACATGGCGCGCAGCATGTTGTCTGAGTCGCTCAACGCCGTGCGCAACCTGATCCACGAAGGTAAAGTGGCGCAACTGTATTCGGCCATTCAAACGGGAAGTGTGGTGGGCATGCAGACACTAGATCAAAGCTTGACCGCTTTGGTGCAGCAGGGTTCGATAGAGGCGCAAGAGGTTTTTCACCATGCGAAGTACCCAGAGGGGTTTGGCGCTGTGCGCCAAGTGAGGTGGTGCCTCCAGCAGGAATCGAACCTGCATCACTCCCTTAGGAGGGGAGAGTTCTATCCATTGAACTATGGCGGCAGCCAACAAGCATTTTAGGCGCCTCTTCGTGGGTAGCGAGTCATTACAACTCTTTGCCCAACTTTAGGTCTAACGAATAGGGACCGCCACCGCGCAATGCGATTGCAAACATGATGAGCCCCCACATCAAGGTGTATTCATAGCCTGGGCCCGTCCATCCAAATTTGGGCAGGTAGTGGTAGCTGATAACCATCATTTCCACGGTGATGGCCGCAGCAAAGAAACGTGTGAACAAACCGAGAGCAATGCACAAGCCGCCAATGGTTTCGAGAAAAATTAACACAATAGCCAGTGGTTCTGCCGCTTCGATGCCCCGTTTTGTCAGCGCAGATGCCGCTGTCGACTCAACGCCCGCGAGGAGCTTGGGGATGCCATGTGGCAATAACATCAAACCCACTGTCAAGCGAATCAGCAACCAAGACAGCGGTTTGACCGCATCGTAAAACGGCTGAAGTTGGGGAATTAACAGTTGTGTTGGATGTGCCAAAAGCGTAGTTGCTTCAATGTCTTGTTGGTCTTCGGTCATGGTTGTCTCCTGTTGTAAGAATTATTTACTCAGCATCCGCATGGCTTCTTCCAAGCCTTTGAGCGTGAGCGGGAACATGCGATTGCTTACGATTTGTTGAATCATGGCAATGCTTTGGCGGTATTGCCAAACGCCTTGTGGTTCGGGGTTGATCCACGCAAATTTGGGAAAGGCGTGCAGCAGGCGTTGCAGCCATTCGGCTCCGGCTTCTTCGTTGTTGTATTCCACGCTGCCGCCGGGCTGCACAATTTCATACGGGCTCATGGTGGCGTCGCCAATGAAAATGAGCTTGTAGTCTTTGTTGTACTTGCGAATGATGTCCCAGGTTTCAAACTTCTCGGCATAGCGGCGCTTGTTGTTGCGCCACATAAAGTCGTACACGCAGTTGTGGAAGTAATAAAACTCGAGGTGTTTGAACTCGGCTTTGGCTGCGCTGAACAGTTCTTCCACGCGGGCGATGTGATCGTCCATGGTGCCGCCCACATCCATCAGCAGCAATACCTTCACATTATTGTGGCGCTCGGGGCGCATCAATATGTCTAAGAAACCTGCGTTGGCTGCTGTCTTGTGAATGGTGCCGTCCAAGTCAAGCTCTTCGGCCGAGCCTTCGCGGGCAAAACGACGCAACCGTCGCAAGGCCACTTTGATGTTGCGGGTGCCCAGCTCTTGGGTGTCGTCGTAGTCGCGGTAGCTGCGTTGGTCCCACACTTTCACGGCGCTTTTATTGCCGCCTTTGCCGCCAATGCGAATGCCTTGTGGGTTGTAGCCACCATTGCCAAAGGGCGATGTACCGCCCGTGCCAATCCACTTGTTGCCGCCTTCGTGGCGTTCTTTTTGTTCTTCGATACGTTTCTTCAACGTCTCCATCAACTCGTCCCAGCCCATTTTTTCGATGGCGGCTTTTTGCTCTGGCGTGAGTTCTTTTTGAAGAATTTTTTCTAGCCAATCGAGTGGCACGTCTTGGGTGAAGTCTGTCAGCAGCTCTACGCCTTTGAAGTACGCACCAAACGCGCGGTCAAATTTGTCGTAATGTTTTTCGTCTTTGACGAGGATGAGGCGACTTAAAAAGTAAAAGTCATCCAAGCTGCACGCATCGCTGCCCGGTCCCACCACCTGCGCTTGCAGTGCTTCGAGCAGGGTCAGGTACTCCTTCACCGAAACCGGCAGCTTGGCAGCGCGCAGGGTGTAGAAGAAGTCAATCAGCATGGGCGTGGTTTATTCGGCGTCAGCCTTTGGCGCGCGAAAGTGGCGTGCTGCTTGCAAACTCATGCCGCCCCCAATGCCCACCAACAAAATGGCAATGATGCTGCCAGTGCCATAACCCGGAGCAAACAGGTCTAGGCCAAAAGCAGCGCCTACACCGTAGCCCAGCAGTGCACCCGCCACAAAACCAATGGCGTCGGTCAGGCCTTCCATAAGAGATGCAAACATGCGTGAGTTCCTTATCGGTTGCGGCTTTGCATGAACACCAGCTTTTCAAACAGCGTGGTGTCTTGTTCGTTTTTAAGCAGGGCGCCCACCAGCGGCGGGATGGACACTTTGTCGTCTGCGGTTTGCAGTGCTTCGAGGGGAATGTCTTCCGCTACCAACAACTTCAACCAGTCAATCAGCTCACTCGTCGAGGGCTTCTTCTTAAGACCCGGCAAATTACGAATGTCAAAGAAGGTTTTCATCGCCACGCTCAGCAAGTCTTGCTTGATGGTGGGGAAGTGCACCTGCACGATGTGGCGCATGGTGTCGGCATCGGGGAACTTGATGTAGTGAAAGAAGCAGCGGCGTAAAAACGCGTCGGGCAGCTCTTTCTCGTTGTTCGAGGTGATGAAAACCAGCGGGCGGTTTTTAGCCTTGATGAGCTGGCGCGTTTCGTAGCAATAAAACTCCATGCGGTCCAGCTCGCGCAGCAAGTCGTTGGGGAACTCAATGTCGGCTTTGTCAATCTCGTCAATCAGCAAGGCCACGGGTTCTTCGGCGGTGAAGGCCTGCCACAACACACCTTTGAGGATGTAGTTGTTGATGTCTTTCACGCGCTCAGCGCTTTCGCGGTCAGCCATTTGGCTGTCGCGCAAGCGGCTGACGGCGTCGTACTCGTACAAACCTTGCTGGGCTTTGGTGGTGGACTTGATGTGCCACTGCAACAAAGGCATGCCCAAAGCTTGTGCCACTTCTTCGGCCAGCATGGTTTTGCCGGTGCCGGGCTCGCCCTTGACCAGCAACGGGCGTTTGAGCGCGATAGCGGCGTTGACAGCCAGCATCAAATCTTGGGTGGCAACGTAGTTGTCTGTGCCTTTGAATTTCATGGGTCGTTCCGTCGTTGTTTGGTGTGATGCTAACGCAGGTAAATCAGTTTAAAAGAAACCCATGGGTGCGCTGTCGTACAGATGACAAATGCCAATGAAAGTAGCCTGTGTGCACTGCTAGGTACGAGGTCGAACATAGTGAAAATTCGCTTGAATTCCCTACACTTTATGCAGCCCCTTTTACCTGTAAAAATTGAAAATTGGAACCCCTGTGTATGCTTTGTCAAATGGCTTGATCGCGCAGCTCGCCCCTGCGGATCAAGCGCTGTTGTTGCGACGTGCAACGATGGTGGTGCTCAATGTAGGGGACGTGCTTTCTTCGTCAAATGCGACGAGTTCGCGTATCTATTTCCCTGTCTGTGGGGTCATCGCTTTGTTTGTGGGGCACCAAGGCAAGGGTGCGTCCGTTGGTATGGCTGTAGGCTTGGTAGGCGCTGAAGGTGCTGCTGGTTTACAGGCAGCACTGGGCTTTGGGGCGGGCAATGTGAAGATGGTGGTTCAATCGGCGGGCCAAGCTTATGCGGTCGATGGTGTGATGGCGCAGCGTTTGGTCAACCGTCGGCGCACGCTGTTGATGCAGTTTTCCCGCTACCTGTGGACACTGTTTGACAGCATGGCCGTATTGGCCACAAGGCCTCACACGCAAGACATCAAAGTTCGATTGGCCCATTGGCTGCTATTCAGTGCTGAACGCTGTGCACCTGACCCATTGGTGCTCACGCATGCGCAAATTGCAATGATGTTGGGCGTGCGTCGAGCCAGCATTTCAATTGCAGCGCATGAGATGAAGCTCAAGCGCTACATCAGCTACAGCCGTGGTCGCATTGCCCTGCTCAATGTGCCGGCCCTCGAAGCGCTGGCACATACAACTGCCTAAGGTTTTACTTATTTGACGCAAAGCGCTGTAGCGCACAGAACCTCTGAATCAAACCTGCCACATTGAGGCCATGGGGGTGAATATGGTTGATTTTTTTGCGGTGAATGAGGGCGATTACGGTCGCATAGAGGTGGTGAAGCACAACCATGATTTGGTAATGCATGCGCACCCTTACACCCACTTTTCTTTTTGGCTAGGGGGCGGTACGGCGCATTCGTCTGTGGGCCCACACTTGGTGAAGCTTGGGCCTGAGGTGGCTCTAGGGGTGAACAGCCACGCTTCGCATGACTTGCGATTGAATGATGCACAGAAGCCGGCTGTGTTTTTGAACCTCTATCTTCATGACGCATGGCTCGACGCGCAATGTCGAGAGCTTGCCAACGCGATGGTGTTGCCGCAGCCCTGCATTCACATCACGCCGGATGTGCGGGGGATGTGTTCGCAACTTTTGGAGCGCTTGGTGTCGCCCACACGCGAGACGTCTTCATGCATCCAGACTGACGTGGCCAGTTTGCTGTTTAAAACCATTGCCGCAGCCACAACCCCTGCACAACTTTCGGCCATGCCCGCGCGCCGACGTTTGATTGACTACCGTTTGCGCGTCGCCATCTCACACATGAAAGACAACTTGGGCAGCCCCAAGGTGGCTGAAGAGGTGGCCGAGGTGGTGGGCTTGTCTCGCAGCCGATTTTTTGAGTTGTTCCATGACCAGTTGGGCACATCGCCCTTGGTGTTTTGGAATGCCATACGCTTGGAAGAAGCGCTGACACGCTTGAACGCACGCGAAGAAAACATGACGTCGATGGCAATGGAGTTGGGTTTCTCGACGCCTGGAAATTTTTCACGCTTCTTCAGAGACCATCGGGGTGTGACGCCAACCACTTACCGACGCGTGTGCCACGCGGTTTAGGCACTTGGCTTGTTCAGGCGTCGGTTGATATCGCGTAAGCCACATGCTGCGGTATTTGCAAAACACCCGATGCATCAGGGACGGCTTGAACCGACATGATGGGCGTCGCGCCGCGCACGCTGCCAAAGATGGTGGCAATGGCGGTGTCGGCGGCATCGCGACCCGTGCTCAAACGCAGCAGTCCCATGGGCACGGCCACGCCCGATGCGTCAAAGATGTACCAGCGTGCGTCGAGGAACACCTCGACGTAAGCGTGAAAGTCGGTGGGGCCCAGCGCTGGGTCTGTGCCATAGTCAATGCCCGTGACGAAGCGTGCAGGAATATTGAGTGCGCGGCACAGTGCAATCATCAAATGCGAAAAATCACGACACACACCCACGCCGCTGCGCAGGGTGTCAAGGGCGGTGGTGTGTTCGTTGGAGGTGTTGGCGTGAAATGTGACACGACTCAACACCCAGTCGCGTATGGCCTGCACGCGCAGGTAGCCGTGACTGAGATGGCCGAAGGCTTGGTTGGCAATGTCGTGCAGCTGGTCTGATTGGCAATAGCGGCTGGGGTAGAGGTAGGGCAGCGCATGCCAAGGTAACTTGGCCACCGGCGTTTCTTGAATTTGGGCTGGCGTGGCGGTGGCGTGTTGCAGTTCAACAGTGGCCTGGTAGTTCACCTGCAAAGCGCCTGCGTTGGCGCTGAAACGCATGATTCGGTTGTGATTGGTCGGATTGGCATGCATCGAAATGTCGATGCTTTGACTGAGCGTGAGCTGCTCGTGTATCAGCGTTTGTTGCGGCGTCATGGCCGCATGGATGTTAAAGATGAAGTCGCTGCCGGGTGGGTCTATGTCGTAGTTGAGCGCGATGGAGATGGCGATTCGTATCATCGTTCCATTGTGTTGCTGCCCTTGTGTGCGCGCTTGTCCTAGCGTCTGGTCGGACGCGCTAAGCGTTGAGGCTGTTCAGCACTTCTTCGGTGTGTTCACCCAAACGCGGCGCGGGTCGCCACACACCTGTGGGTGTGCCGCTCATGCGCACAGGTGGGCGTAGCTGACGCAGCAGGCCTTCAAACGGATGCTGCACATCGAGCCAGCCTTGGGTGGCGGCGAGGTGTGGGTCGGTCAGCAAATCGTCGAGCTTCATCATGGGCATGACGGGGATGTCGTGTGCGGTGAAGTCTTTCATCCAGTCGGCGCTGATGCGTGTGCGCATGTGTTCGCCCACAAATGCATACAGCGCATCGATGTGTTGCATGCGCGCGGCGTGGCTGGCAAAGCGCGCATCGGTTTGAAATAAATTGGGCTGGCCAATCAGGTTTGCAAATGCCTGCCAATGTGCGTCGTTGTACATGAGGGCGCAAAGATGGCCGTCTAGCGTGGCGTAGGGCTTGCGGTTGGCAGAGAGCATGCGCGCGTAGCCCATGGGAGCGATAGGCGGCTGCCAGGTTTCGCCGCTCAAATGCTCGCCCAATACAAACTGCAACAGGCACTCAAACATGGGCACCTCCACATGCTGACCCACGCCCGTGCGGTAGCGCGCAATGATGGCGGCCATGACAGCGTGCACCATGTTGAGCCCGGTCACGCGGTCGGCAAAGGTGGTGGGCGCATAGCGGGGTTCATGGCTGCCGCTTTGGGTCATCAGCCACGGTATGCCCACCGCGCCCTGAATGAGGTCGTCGTATGCAGGCCAGTCCGAGTAGGGGCCACCTTCGCTGTAGCCATAGGCGCCACACACCACCAAGCGCGGGTTGATGGCGTGCAGCGTGTCATACGACAAACCCAAACGCGCCATAGAGGCGGGGCGAATGTTGTAGGTCAGCACATCGGCGGTTTTGCACAAGGCCAGCAGCTGTTCGCGTTGTTCGGGCTGTTTTAAATCCAACACGACCGAGCGTTTGTTGCGGTTGGCATTGATGAAGATGTGGCCCATGCCCGGGTGCTTCATGGGGCCTGCGTGACGCATGATGTCGCCGCTGGGCGGCTCAATCTTGATGACGTCTGCGCCGTAGTCGCCCAAAATTTGCGTGGCGTAGGGACCCAGCACCACGCCCGTCAAATCTACGACGCGCAGGCCTGCGAGTGCGCCTTGCAATGATGATGTGATTTGGGCGCTGTCAGCGTGGCTCATGGTTTATTCCGGCGTGATGCCAGCCGTCTTTACCCAGCCGCCCCATTTTTTGATTTCGGCGTCGATGGTTTTGGCGAGTGTGGCTGAGTCTTCCACATCAAGGTCAATGCCCACGCTTTGAATTTTTTCGCGAATTTCTGGTTTGGCCAACACAGCCATCAAGGTGGCGGTCGCTTTCTTTTGCACGTCAACGGGAATGCCTGCGGGCGCCATGAGGCCGAACCAAGCGCTGACGTTGTAGCCGTTCACGGTTTCGCCAATGGGGGGCACGTTGGGGGCTTTGCCAGCGCGTTTCTTGGTGGTCACGCCGAGGCCACGCATGCGACCGCCGTTCATTTGCGACACGGCGTTGCCGGTGTCGGCAAAGGCAAATTGAATTTGTCCACCGAGCAAATCGGTCAAGGCCGGGGGAATGCTTTTGTAGGGCACGTTGACGGTTTGCAAACCTGCCAACTCTGTGAGCATGGCGGCAGACACCAGCGAGCCCGATGAGCCATGACCAAACGCGAGCTTGCCTGGGTTGGCTTTGGCGTAGGCCACAAACTCTTTCATGTCTTTGGCAGGGAAGTCGTTGTTGACCATCAAGATAAAGCCGGTCTCGCCCATCTTGCCGATGGGGGTGAAGTCTTTGACTGGGTCGTACGGCAGCTTGCGGTACAAGTGGACGTTGGCCGCTTGTGTGGTGCTGGTGGTGACCAAGAAGGTGTAGCCATCGGCGGGCGCAGCTTTGACGGCTTCAGCACCCAAGATGCCGTTGGCCCCCGCTTTGTTTTCGATGGTGATGGGCTGGCCCCATGCTTCGCTCATGGCTTGCGCCACGATGCGGCCCACGCTGTCGGTGGCGCTGCCGGCGCTGAACGGCACGACGAATTTGATGGGCTTGTTGGGGTAGCTTTGTGCTTGCGCGGCGGGCAGGGCCAAGGCGCTGAGCGTGGCGACTGCAAAGCCTACACACAAGGTGCGGCGAAAGTTGGACTTGATCGAGAAGTGGCGCATGGTTTGTCTCCTGTTTGTATTTTTGGAGATCTTAATGCGCTTGCGCACTAGTCTTTGGTGGCGCGTCGTTGCACGGCGTCGATGTAGGCGTGGCCATCGGGTGGGCGACCGCTGCGTTGACTTTCCCAAATCATTTGGCCCAGCGCATCCATGGTTTCGTGGTGCGCGTCGTGCAGCGAGTCGCGTTTGGCGGTGAGCAACTCCACCGCTTGACGAATACCGCGCGGCTGGTCAATCGAGCATTGCTCGCTCACCGACAGGTGCATGGATAAATGCAAGAAGGGGTTGGTCTTGCCATCTTTCACTTCGTACATGCGCTCAAGCGCTGCATCGACGTCTGTGAAATCGGCGTGGTATTCGGGGTGCTCGGCCACCCATTGGCTGGCCAAGGTTTCCAGCGCGTCCATGGGTTGCCCGTCACGCCATTTGGCGTAGACCGAGCAGAAGAAGCGCCTTACGTCGGCTTGGCTGGGTTCGAACATCAGTGGCTTTGATTACTGCTCAACGAAGGCGCGTTCCACCACGAAGTCGCCGGGGGTGGTGGTGGAGCCTTCTTTGAAGCCGCGCTCTTCCAACAAAGCACGCATGTCTTTGTTCAGCTCAGGGCTGCCGCAAATCATGATGCGGTCGTTGGCTGGGTCGATGTTGGGCAAGCCCAAATCTTGGGTGAGCTTGTTCGAGGTGAGCAAGTCGGTCACGCGGCCTTGGTTTTTGTAGGGCTCGCGTGTGACGGTGGGGTAGTACAGCATTTGCGCGCTGACCATCTCGCCCAAGAACTCGTGCTTGGGCAGCTCTTCGGTCAAGTAGTCGTGGTAGGCCAGTTCTTTGACTTCGCGCACGCCGTGCACCAAGATGACTTTTTCAAACCGTTCGTAGGTCTCAGGGTCACGCACGATGCTTAAGAAAGGAGCCAAGCCTGTGCCTGTGCCGATGAGGTACAGGTTTTTGGCGGGCAGCAAATAGTCAATCAACAAGGTGCCCGTGGGCTTTTTGCCGACCACGATTTTGTCGCCCACTTTGATGTGTTGCAGCTTAGAGGTGAGGGGGCCGTCTTGCACCTTGATGCTCAAGAACTCCAAGTGTTCTTCGTAGTTGGCGCTGACGATGCTGTATGCGCGCAACAAGGGCTTGCCGTTCTCGCCGCGCAAGCCAATCATGGTGAAGTGGCCGTTGGAGAAACGCAGCGAGGTGTCGCGTGTGGTGGTGAAGCTGAACAGGCGGTCGGTCCAATGGTGGACGGACAAAACTTCTTCGTCTAGGAATGCACTCATGACAGGAATAAATCTATATAAATCAAGCCCTCTAGTGTAGGCGAGGGCTTAAAACCTAGGGCTATATGGTGCTTTGCAGAACGCCATAAGCCTTGACTTGAATCAACGCGGATTAGGTTGCCTTTTTAGACCTTGCCCACAAAGCCGTTTTGCCGCCAAGCCTCGTAGGTGATGACAGCCACCGAGTTAGACAGGTTCAGGCTGCGCTGGTCGGCGCGCATGGGCAGGCGCAGACGCTGATTAAGTGGGAAGCTTTCGCGGATGTCCGCCGGCAAACCGCTGGTCTCTGACCCAAATACAAACCAATCGCCGGGCTGAAAGGCCGTGTCGTGCGCGGTGCTGGAGCCTTTGGTGGTCATGGCAAACATGCGGGCAGGGGCGGGTTTGGCGTCGTTCAAAAACGTGGCCCAGTCGGCGTGGTGCAGCACAGGTGCGTACTCGTGGTAGTCCAAGCCGGCGCGGCGCATGTGCTT
>CANGOY010000045.1 GCA_947455585.1 Comamonadaceae bacterium | reverse complement strand
GGTCGCCTTTGCGAATCTTGTTCATTGTTAGTCCTTACAGAACTTCAGGAGCCAATGACACGATCTTCATGAACTTCTCAGTACGCAACTCGCGCGTCACTGGGCCGAAGATACGGGTGCCGATAGGCTCTAACTTTGCATTGAGCAACACAGCTGCATTGCCATCGAATTTAACGAGCGAACCGTCGCCGCGGCGGATGCCTTTGGCAGTACGGACCACAACAGCGCTATAGACCTCGCCTTTTTTGACGCGACCACGCGGAGCGGCTTCTTTAATGCTCACTTTGATGATGTCACCAACGCTTGCATAGCGACGCTTAGAACCGCCGAGCACCTTAATGCACAGAACGGACTTAGCGCCGGTGTTGTCAGCGACATCTAACCGAGATTCAGTTTGGATCATTTCAATATTCCCAACTTGCATCAGTCTTCGCTTAACTCTCGTCAAGCATCGAACCGATCAGTCTTGGGCCCGTCATCCACATCGCGAACCACTCGCAACGCTTCAACTTGGGGCAGATAAACCCCGCTTTTTTTAGCGGAGCCGCAAATTATGCCACAACTTTTTAGGCCGCGTCAAACTATTTTTACGATTCTTTTTGGTTTCACCGACAATTGACGGATGCCTACTCCCTCCAACACCTCTCAAACCCTTGCTTTTATTGGCGGCGGCAACATGGCCAGCGCCATCATTGGCGGCCTGATCAAACAGGGTACGCCTGCCAGCCGCATCTTGGTGGTTGAGCCATTTGAAGAAGCGCGCCAGCGTCTACATGCCCAGTTTGGCGTGCGCGTCTTAGCCAGCGCAGACACCGCCTTAGCCGAGGCGGGACTTGTGATTTGGGCCGTCAAACCCCAAACCTTCAAAGATGCCGCCCAGCAAACACGTGCTTTTTGTACCAACGCCCTTCACCTGAGCGTGGCAGCCGGCATTCGCAGCGGCAGCATTGCAAACTGGCTAAGTTCCGAACGCGTGGTGCGCGCCATGCCCAACACGCCAGCCCTCGTGGGACTAGGCCAAACCGGCTTGTTTGCTCGCGCTGCAGTCACCGCCAACGACAAAGCATGGATTGAACAAGTAGTAGCCACCACAGGCGCCCTGCTGTGGGTGAAGGATGAGCCTTTGCTTGACGCTGTCACCGCCATCTCCGGCTCTGGCCCCGCCTATGTCTTCTTCTTTATAGAAGCCATGGTCGAAGCCGGCGTCAAGATGGGCCTGACAGCCGAGCAAGCCACGCAGCTGGCGATTGGCACCTTTGAAGGCGCATCCCAGCTGGCCAAAACCGCCAACGAGCCCCCAGCGGTCTTGCGCGAACGTGTGACCTCCAAAGGTGGCACCACTTACGCAGCACTCACGTCCATGCAAAACGCGCATGTGGGCGAGCTCTTCCAAGCTGCACTCAAAGCCGCACAGCAGCGCGCTCACGAACTCGGCGACGAGTTTGGCGCGTAAGCTTTTGCACACGCTGTAGTGCGACAATATTCCTGTTGATTTTTTAATACCTTCGAACCCATGAACAAACTTCTCCTTTCTCTCTTATCGGCAGCCGCATTGGGCTTGCCATTGACCTCGATGGCACAAGCACCTGCCATGCCCGCTGCGCCTGTCGCACAAGCCGAGCCAGCCGCTGCACCTGCTGCAACCAACACAGACTCTGCCGCAGCCAAAAAAGCCGCCAAGAAAGCCAAGAAAAAGAAACTGAAAAAGAAGAAATCTAAAAAGGCAAAAGCTCACTAAGCCAATCGCTTAAAGCTTCCAAACACAAAGCGCTTGCGGCATTGGCCCCAAGCGCTTTTTTTATGGTCGTGCGATACGCAATATCAACGCAGGGCGTAGCTCGCAGCAATACCCGCAAACACGGTGGCGCCCAACCAATGGTTCAACCGAAATGCTCTGAAGCAACCGTCACGCGAGCGGTCCAAAATGAGCAAGAAGTGCCACACCGCTTGCAGCCCTGCCAAGCACAAGGCAAAGGTCCAATGCCCGCCTAGCTTTTCAGACGCCAACAAGCCGTACCAACCGCACAAATAAACCGCATAAAATGCCATGATGGCAGACACATCATGGCGGCCCAAGGTAATGGCCGAGGTCTTCATGCCAATGCGCAAATCATCGTCACGGTCCACCATCGCGTACTCGGTGTCGTAGGCCAGCACCCAGAACAAATTGAACAACATCAAGCCCCAAGCCTGCATGGGCACCGCATCGCTCAACGCTTGCAACGTGATGTCTTGCCAAGCAAGGTTGGCACTGCCCACGGCCACAAAAGCCAAGGGAATGCCAAAGCTAAACGCCACGCCCAACACCGCTTGCGGCATCGACACGTAGCGTTTGGCGTAGGGGTAAATCAAGGTCATCGCCAATCCAGCAAACGACCACGCGATGGTGGCGGGATTGGTGGTGAGCACCAAGCCAAAGGCGGCCAGCGCCAGCGCAGCGCCAACCAGCAATGCCTCGCGCACAGACACCGCGCCACGCGTCACAGGGCGCTCTGCCGTGCGTTTGACGTGACGGTCAAACTCACGGTCGGCTACGTCGTTGATGCAACAGCCCGCGCTGCGCATGAGGATGGTGCCCAACACAAACACCGCCAGCAAATGCCAACCAGGCCAACCGTCTGCGGCCACCCAAAGCGCCGAGAGTGAAGGCCACAGCAAAAGAAGCCAGCCCGCGGGTCTGTTCCAACGAATTAAATCTAGGTAGAGGTTCAAGCGTTCACGCATCAGCAACCTCAAGACAAACGGCTCACACCAGGCAGCTCACACCCGTAAATGGCATTGCGCAACGCAGCAATCGCCTCGTACCGCGTGAAGCTGCGACGCCATGCCAACACCACGCGACGCGTGGGTGGCAAACCGCCTTTGTCGTCGGTGATGGGCAAGTAGCGCACATAGGTTTCTTCGCTCTTCTTGCGCTTGGCTTGCGTGTCAAGCGCCTCTTTCGGCACGCTCAAACGCGGCACCAAGGTCACACCCATACCGGCGGCCACCATGTGCTTGATGGTCTCTAGCGATGAGCCTTCAAAACTCTTTTGAATACCCTCGGCGTTGCTTGAGAAACGCGCAAACTCAGGGCACACCTCCAGCACATGGTCACGAAAACAATGGCCATTACCGAGCAGCAACATGGTTTCGTTTTTCAACTCGTCAGCGCTGACTTGTTTCAACTTGGCTAGCGGGTGATTGCTTGGCACAGCGGCCATGAACGGCTCGTCGTACAGGGGCGCAGTCGCAAGGCCTGTGTCTGGGAAAGGCTCAGCCAAGATGGCACAGTCAATCTCTCCGGTGCGCAACATTTCTAGCAATTTGACCGTGAAGTTTTCTTGCAACATCAACGGCATTTGCGGCGTTTTAGAGATGGCTTGGCGCACCAAGCTGGGCAGCAAGTAAGGGCCAATGGTGTAAATCACGCCAAGCTTCAACGGGCCGGCCAGTGGGTCCTTCCCGCGCTTTGCAATTTCTTTGATGTTGGCCGCTTGCTCCAACACGCTTTGCGCTTGACGAATGATTTCTTCGCCCAAGGACGTCACCGCCACTTCGTTGGCGCTGCGCTCAAACAGCTTCACATCCAACTCTTCTTCGAGTTTTTTGATAGCCACAGACAAGGTGGGCTGCGACACAAAGCAAGCCTCGGCCGCGCGGCCAAAGTGTTTTTCACGGGCCACGGCCACGATGTATTTGAGTTCGGTGAGGGTCATGTTTTTTTAAGCCTTCAAGAAATCCGATTTTCCACCCAACCAGCGGCTGACATGCCGCTCAGCCAACTCTGGGTATTTGTCCAACATCAGCGGAGCCAATTCTCGCGCCCACTGCAGCAGCTCGCCATCTTCCGCCAAATCGGCGAAGCGCAACAGCGCAGCACCCGATTGGCGGGCGCCTAAAAATTCACCCGGGCCTCGAATTTCTAAATCTCGTCTTGCAATTTCAAACCCGTCCGAGGTTTCCACCATCGCGCGCAATCGCTCACGCGCTGTTTCGCTCACGCGCCCGCTCTCGCCTGTGGCGTACATCAACACACACGCGGAAGCCGCCGCGCCGCGCCCCACACGACCGCGCAACTGGTGCAACTGGCTCAAACCAAAACGCTCGGCATGCTCAATCACCATCAACGATGCATTGGGCACATCCACACCCACTTCAATCACGGTGGTGCTCACCAGCACACCCATTGCACCGCTCTCAAACTGCGCCATCACCGCCTTTTTATCGGCGGGCGGCATACGCGAATGCAGCAGCCCCACCAGCACGGGCTTTGCGCCTGGATAGTTGAGTGCATCCATCAACAAGGCATGTGTTTCGGTGGCGTTGGTTAAATCCAGCGCTTCGCTTTCTTCAATCAGCGGGCAGACCCAATAAACCTGACGGCCCTCGTCCAACTGGTGCCGAATGCGTTCAACCAACTCATCGCGGCGAGATTCAGACACCAGCCGTGTCACCACAGGCGTACGGCCAGGCGGTAATTCGTCAAGTGTGGAGACGTCTAGGTCGGCGTAATAGCTCATAGCCAAGGTGCGCGGGATGGGTGTGGCACTCATCATCAGCATGTGCGGCTCTTGCTCAGGGCTACCGTCGTGCATGAGCATCTTCTCGCGCAGCGCCAAGCGCTGTGCCACGCCAAAGCGGTGTTGTTCGTCGATGATGGCCAAGGCCAGGTTTTTGAAGACCACCTGGTCTTGAATCACCGCATGTGTGCCCACCACCAACGCGGCCTCACCGCTGGCAATCAGCCCCAACATCTCCGTGCGTTCTTTTTTCTTTTGGCTACCCGTGAGCCAAGCCACCCGTTTGCCTAACGGCGTGAGCAAAGGCTCTAGCCAGCCAATGAGTTTGCGAAAGTGCTGCTCCGCCAAAATTTCGGTGGGCGCCATCAGCGCGCATTGCCAGCCGCCATCCATCGCCACAGCAGCAGCCAAAGCGGCCACCACGGTTTTGCCCGAACCCACATCGCCTTGCAGCAAGCGGTGCATGGGCACTTGGCGCATCAAGTCTTGTGCAATTTCTTCACCCACGCGACGCTGTGCGCCGGTTAATCCAAAGGGCAAGACACCCAGCAGTTGCTCATGCAAACCGCCCTTGTGCAGCACCAGCGCAGGCGCGCGCAGCTCATCACGCGCGCGCTTGGACTGCAGCTGCGACAACTGTTGCGCCAGCAGTTCTTCGGCTTTCAACCGTTGCCACGCGGGGTGCGTGCGGTCTTCCAGCTGCGCCAACGACACATCGGCCGCGGGGTGATGCAAAAAGTGCAGCGACTGCTCAAGGCTCCAAGCCTTCGCACCAGCGCTCATCGCGGAGCGCGGCATGTACTCGGGTGGAATCGTCTCCACAAACGCACCATGCCGCGCCGCATGCACCAGCCCGCTGTGCACCGCCTTGCGCAAATACACCTGCGGCAAACCCGCCGACGTGGGATACACAGGCGTGAGCGCATTGGGCAGTTCGCCACCCGCCATGTGAAAACTTGGGTGCATCATGGTGCGCCCCATGAAGCCGCCCTTCACCTCGCCGCGCAAACGCAAGCGGGCCCCCACAGCCAATGCCTTTTGCTGTGAGGGATAAAAGCTGAAGAAGCGCAGCGTGCAAGTATCCGAGCCATCGTCCACCACCACCAGCAATTGGCGGCGAGGCTTGTAGGCAATCTCGCAAGACACCACCGTGGCTTCGATTTGCGCCATGTCGCCTTCGCGCGTCTCGGCCAGTCGCACGATGCGCGTTTCATCTTCGTAACGCAGGGGGAGGTGCAGCGCTAAATCAATGTCGCGGTCTAGCCCAAGCTTACGCAACGCTTTTTGCGGTGCGGAGAGGGGTTTGGTCGGGGCTTTTTCTGCAGGCGGCATGGGCATTGATTGTGCCCGCCGCCAAGCGGTTTTTAAAACTGGTAGCCGAGGCGCATACCTAAGCCGTTGGCATGCATCGCTTTGTCATACCCGTAATAAGAGCTCGTGTCGACCAAACTGCTGCGCGTGAGCTGAAATGCGGTAAATACGCCTTCGGGCCAATCATGTCGCCACGCCACAGAAAAACTTCGCTGTTTGTAATCTGAAAAATCTGGATACACCGTGTAGCCTGAATAGGGATAGTTGGTTTCAGTCAAAGCGTTGTGCATCAAAAACTTGGAGGCAGCAAATGCAAACACGTTCTGCGCATCCTGTTGGTAATTGAACTCCATCACATACGAGCGCCGTAACAGCACGTTGCCCCGGACGGTGTGCGGATAGCTAGAACCGGGCTCCACCACATTCTTGTTGGACATCGCGTGACGCAGTGTTTGCATGCGCACATTGAGCTTAGGCATGGCGTAAAAACTCACGCCTGCAAACGTGATGTCATACACCTGGTCCACCCGAAAGTCTGGCGCATTCCAGCCGCCATGGACTGCCTGCTCTTGCTGTGTGGCCAAGTATCCGAATCGAAACTCCGTTGCGGTATCCAAATTTAAGGCGTTGATTGAGAAGCCTTGCTTGTTGTTCTTCTCGACGCGACTGTTTGAATACGTGAGGTTTGAAAATTCGGTCTTGTTATAGCCGAACCACAAAGGGCTATAAACGCCAGCAATTCCCTGCAAACGATAAGCACCTACTTGCATATTCGTATACAGCTGCGCACCGGGCGCACCTCCGCTAGGACCGCTGACATCCACCACCGTGCAAAACGGGTCGTTCTCACGCACCCAAGGCGAGTCAATGTCATATGTGCGGCACCAGCTGGTTTTGTAATCCACCACGCCAACCTTCACACCTAGACGCGGGGAAATTGCCCAATCTGCACTGAGCTCATCGACATGCGACCCCATCTCTTGGTTGCTGCGCGCCTTAAATGCCAACGTGGCCCGCGGGGAAACCATCAAGCGGCCATCAAAGGTACCCCACGGTGAAACAGGTCGGTAATGCCATTGCGCATTGGTCGACATCATCAACAAAGGGTCGGGGCGGCCATTTGAAAACTGCCACGCATCCACGCCCAGCTGGGCGTTGTAACGCCCAAGCGGGTAATCCACTGCCTCATCGTGAACGGCTTGCATGACCTGTGCCGAAGCAAGCCCGCTCAAACAGAGCCCTCCCAGCAACACCTGCATTCTTTGAACACGCATAGACAGCCTTTTCAGCATCACGATTGAGGATGAACTCGTCAAATCGCCAACTAGAAGTTAACTAGAAATAACCAGTAATGCAACAATTGTGATTCAATAACTTGTATTTAAGAATACAAAAATACAATGAAACATGAAGTCTTAACAAGTGTCTTAGTCTTGGCGCTCTCGCTCACAGCGTGCGGCGGTGGCGCTGGCAACGACGACTGGGCCAGCTCAGACCCCAGTGCGCGCGCCATTTCGGCCAGCAGCTTTGACATTCAAGCGGCATGGACAGCGCTCAACAATGCGCCCAACAGTTCGCAACTCACGGTGTCTGGTTCGTGCTCGGGGACATATATCTTGTCAAACACGATGACCGGTCAATCTTCGGGAACTGATGTGCAAAATGTCGTCACTGTGAACCGTGCATATGGCGCTTATGTACCTTGTGTCAGCCCATTCGAGAACCAGTCTTCAATAGAGAAGACCGACACTTACTACTTTTACGCAGTCAACAACCAGCAGTATCAAAACAACTATGCCTATGACGGTACGTATGTTTACTTCTGGCGAGCCAACGCCGCTTTTCCAAGCTCCGCCAAAGTGGGCGATACAGGCCGCATAGGAATCATCGACAAAACGAATTACGGTTATGCACAAGTGGGTGTGCAAGAGTGGTCGTACACCGTTGAAGAAGACACCGCCTACTCAGCCATCTTCAATCTTGTCGTGAAGCACTACGCCACAACCAGTGCGAACTACCAGTCAACCGCTGTCAGTTCAACTGAACAGTTCAGATACTTGGTCAGTGGAAGCAACCAAATGCGCTTAATCCAATACGACCGCTTAGACGCAGATGGCTTCACCATCTATGGCCGCCTGAACTAAGGCTTACCAGCCTGCGCCTGCTCCCGCACGCGCTCAAACAACTCATCTCGTGATGAACTAAACCCTCATTAACGAGACACCCCAAACAGCCGTGCGAAAATCACGGCTGTTTTTACTTGGAACGGGCCCGTCCGGCCCTCAAGCGCATGTCACACATTTACACGCTCAGCGATTTCGATTTCCATCTGCCTGAGTCCCTGATTGCCCAGCACCCCGCGTCTGAACGCAGCGCCTCGCGTTTGCTCGATGGCCGCCACGCTGAGTTTGCCAATCGCACGTTCAAAGACTTACCCACTCTGCTGAAAGCCGGCGACCTGCTGGTGTTCAACGACACCCAAGTGGTGAAAGCCCGTTTGTTTGGTGAAAAGCCCACTGGCGGCAAGCTGGAGCTGTTGGTCGAGCGCGTGCTCACCAACCACGAAGTCGTGGCACACATGAAGGTGAGCAAAAAGCCGCTCGTGGGCACCGAGCTGTTGATGGTCGGCGGGTACACCGCCACGCTCTTGGGTCGCTGGCCCAACGAAGACGGGCAACTGTTTCGCTTCAAGTTCAGCGACGAGCCGCACACGCTGATGCAAACACACGGCCACATGCCGTTGCCACCCTACATTGAGCGCCACCAGAACACCACCGACGCGCAATACGAAACCGCGGAAGACAAAGCCGAGGACGAGCGCCGTTACCAAACCGTGTTTGCCAAACACCCAGGCGCGGCCGCGGCACCCACCGCTGCGCTGCACTTTGACGAAGGTCTGCTGCAAGGGCTAGAAGCCCAAGGCGTGTCACGCGCCAGCGTCACGCTGCATGTGGGTGCGGGCACGTTTCAGCCAGTGAAGACCGAGAACCTCGCCGAGCACCGCATGCACAGCGAGTGGTACAACATCCCGCCCGAAACCGTGCAAGCCATTGCCGAATGCCGCGCACGCGGTGGCCGCGTAGTGGCGGTGGGCACAACCAGCGTGCGCACACTGGAGAGCTGGGCGCAAAGTGGGCTGACGAGTGGCGACACGCAAATCTTCATCACGCCAGGCTTTGCGTTCAAGGTGGTGGATGTGTTGATCACCAACTTCCATTTGCCCAAGAGCACCTTGCTCATGCTGGTCAGCGCGTTTGCGGGTTTCGACCACATGCACGCGCTGTACGGCCACGCCATTGCCAACCGATACCGATTCTTCAGCTACGGCGACGCCATGCTGTTAGAGAAAACCACCGCATCTAGAACCGCTTGAAAGACCGACCATGTTGAAGTTTGACGTTCTCAAAAAAGATTCATCCAGCCACGCCCGCCGCGGCACGCTTACGCTCAACCACGGCGTGGTGCAAACGCCCATCTTCATGCCCGTGGGCACCTACGGCACAGTCAAAGGCGTGATGCCGCGCAGCCTCGAAGAGATGGGCGCACAAATCATTTTGGGCAACACCTTCCACCTTTGGATGCGCCCCGGCCTCGATGTGATGCAAAGCTTTGGTGGCCTGCACAACTTTGAGCGGTGGAACAAACCCATCCTCACGGACAGTGGCGGTTTTCAAGTGTGGTCGCTCGGTGCCATGCGCAAAATAACCGAAGAAGGCGTGACGTTTGCCTCACCCGTGAACGGCGACAAGCTGTTCATGTCGCCTGAGGTGAGCATGCAAATTCAAACCACACTCAACAGCGACATCGTCATGCAGCTCGACGAGTGCACACCGTACGAAACCAAAGGCCACCTTACGACTGAAACCGAAGCGCGCAAGTCGATGGAAATGAGCCGCCGCTGGGCCGTGCGCAGCAAGGACGAATTTGCACGCTTAGAAAACCCCAACGCTCTGTTTGGCATCGTGCAAGGCGGCATGTTTACCAACTTGCGCCAAGAGTCACTCGACGCGCTGGTGGACATGAACTTCCCCGGCTACGCCATTGGCGGCGTGAGCGTGGGCGAGCCCAAAGACCAAATGCTAGAAATCATGGCGCACACGCCGCACCGTTTGCCCGAACACAAACCACGCTACCTGATGGGCGTGGGCACACCCGAAGACTTGGTGCAAGGCGTGGCCGATGGTGTGGATATGTTTGACTGCGTCATGCCCACACGCAATGCGCGCAACGGAACCATCTTCACCCGCTATGGCGACTTGAAACTGCGCAACGCACGCCACAAGGCAGACCATGGCCCGCTCGACAGTACCTGCACCTGCTACACCTGCGCGGGCCACACACGCCCCGATGGCACAACGAGCGGCGGCTTTAGCCGTGCGTATTTGCATCACCTCGACCGCTGCGGCGAAATGCTCGGCCCCATGTTGACCACCGTGCACAACCTGCACTACTACCTCAACCTCATGCGCGAAGTGCGCGAGTCATTAGAGGCTGGCCAGTTTGGTGCATTCCGCGCCAAGTTCAAAGAAGACCGCGCACGCGGGGTGTAAACCCTCGAACGTGTGGAAACCCACATGACAAAAGGCGTGATGGAGGTGTAAATTTCTGGGGTTAATACTTGGAAATTTCATATGTCCACCTCACACCCAAAAAAACCCATTTACAAATCGCTTTACGCCCAGGTGCTGTTCGCAGTGGTCGTAGGCGTTTTGCTCGGCCACTTCTACCCACAAGTTGGCACCGACATGAAGCCTTTGGGCGACGGCTTCATCAAACTCATCAAGATGATCATCGCGCCCATCATCTTCTGTACCGTGGTGGTGGGCATCGCCGGC
>CANGOY010000044.1 GCA_947455585.1 Comamonadaceae bacterium | reverse complement strand
GCTTCGATTTCTGCTTCGCCCGCTAATACGCCGCCTTTGAGTTTGAAGTCGTTGAAACCATATTTCTCGCGCGCAGCTTCAGCCAAGCGCACCACGGATTCGTGTGTCATGGCTTTTTCGTTGCGCAAGCGAAACCACGCGTTGTTGGCTTCGGGTTCGCTGCGGTAGTGCAGGTCGGTTTGGTTGCAGTCACCAATGAAGAACAAGTAGCCCAGCATCTCCACCGAACTGCGCTGCTGGCCTTCGCCTAAAAGTGCAGCCACAGGCACATCAAGGTGTTGACCTAGCAAATCGAGCATGGCCGATTCCACCGCTGTGACGGCATGGATGGTGGTGCGCAAATCGAAAGTTTGTAAGCCGCGCCCGCCCGCATCGCGGTCTGCAAATCGCGTCCGCATGGCGTTGAGTACAGCTTGTACATTGCCAAGACTTTGGCCGACCACCAACTCTGTAGCGTCTTGTAATGTGGCGCGAATTTTTTCACCACCAGGGACCTCGCCCACGCCGGTGCGACCCGCGTTGTCGGTGAGGATGAGGATGTTGCGCGTGAAGTAGGGGCCGTGTGCGCCAGATAAATTCATCAACATGCTGTCTTGGCCCGCAACGGGGATGACGCGCAATTGAGTGATGACGGGAGAGGTGTGAGGCATGAAGTCTTTGTGCGCCAACTTAGTCGGCTTTGATGTTGCGTGAGTCGATAAATTTTTTCCACCGTGCAAATTCAGCGGCTTGGTAGGCAGTGAATTGCTCTGGCGTGTTGGCCACAATCTCAAAGCCCAAGTCCAGCAGCTTGGTTTTGACTTGTGGGTCATTCAAACCTGCCACGATGGCCGCATGCAGCTTGGCTTTGATGTCTGCGGGCAAGCCCTTGGGAGCTGCTACGGCTTGCCATGAATACACATTGGCTTCTTTGATGCCCAACTCTTCGAGAGATGGAATATTGGGCAACAGCGGCGAGCGCTTGGCACTGGTGATGGAGAGCGCACGCAACTTGCCTGACAAGATTTGCGGCATGGCGGTGTTGATGTTCATGAACGATGAGTCCACTTGCGCGCCTAGCAAATCAGTCATCACAGGCCCGCCACCTTTGTAGGGCACATGGATGCCAGTTGTGTTGGTTTGCAGCCAAAACAACTCGGCCGTGAGGTGATCGCTGCTGCCGTTGCCAGAGGAGGCGAAGGTCATTTTGTTGGGGTTGGCTTTGAGGAATGCAATCACATCGGCCATCGATTTGTGCGGTGAGCTGGCTGGCACGACCAGCACGTTCGGGGCTTGCACAGCGATACTGATGTAGTCGAAGTCTTTCAACGCGTCATACGGCACTTTGGCGAGCAGATGCGGGGCAATTACATACGGACCGAGTGACGAGACCAAGATGGTGTGGCCATCGGCAGGTGCCCGCGCCACAAAACCTGCGCCGATCGTGCCAGTGGCCCCAGCTTTGTTATCGGTGATGAAGGTGCTTCCGAGCTTTTCTTGCAGCTTAGGTGCCAAGGTGCGGGCAATTAAATCGGTGGCGCCGCCAGGTGGAAAAGGCACGACCAAGGTGACAGGTTTATCGGGCCAAGCATGCACCGATCCCATGGTGCAGGCGCTGAGTATGGCTAAGAGCAGATAACGTTTTTTCATTGTTGTTCTCTTAGTTTTTGTGTGTGGCGGTGATGCTTAGATCGCACCGCGTGTGTTGGTGTAGATGGCGTACAGCGAATGGCTGCTCGCCATGAAAAGTCGGTTGTGTTTGGCACCGCCAAAGCACACGTTGGCGCACCGCTCGGGCAGGTGGATATGGCCAATGGCTGTGCCATCGGGGGCAAATATGCGAACGCCATCGAGCTCTTCGGGCTTGGCGTGCGCCGAGCCGTCACTTCCCCAGCCGCACCAAATGTTGCCGCTGATGTCCACGGCGATGCCATCGAGTGCCCCCGGTCCTTGCGCATCAATGGCCAAGCGTTTGTTTGACAAGCCACCTTGTGCATTCACGTCATAGGCCCATACTTTGCGGTGCGGTTGTGCTCGGCTTTCAACCAAATACAACACCGATTCGTCAGGCGAGAAGGCCAAACCATTGGGACCTTGCACGTCGGTTAAGACTTGTTGTAGGTGACCATCGCTGGGGTTGATGCGGAAAAGCGCATGGGGCAATTCGGCCGAAGCAGCGTCACCTTCCCAGTCGCCTGAAATGCCAAAGGGTGGATCTGTGAACCAAATGGCACCATTGCGCTGACAGGTAATGTCATTAGGTGAATTCAATTTTTTGCCATCAAAAAGATCGGCAAGTACTGTGATGTCTCCGTTGTATTCCGTGCGTGTGATACGACGTGTTTGGTGTTCACAGGTGAGCAGGCGGCCTTGTGCATCGCGGGCTAAGCCGTTGGCGTTGTGTGATGGCTTACGAAACTCACTCACGTGGCCGGACGCATCGTCCCATCGCAAGATGCGGTTGTTGGGGATATCGGACACCAGCAAATAGCGCCCATCGCCAAACCACAAGGGGCCTTCAGCCCAGCGCAAGCCAGTAGCCAGTTGCTCGACGCTGGCGCTGAACAAGCGCAGCTTTAAAAATCTTTCATCCAATACTTCGACGCATGGGTCGGGGTAGCGGGCGTTGGCTTCGAAAGCAATCGCAGGTCCAGCGTTCATGGTGTCATTTCAAAATTAAATTAGGTAGCCACATTGTGAATGCGGGTACGTAGGTGACTAGCATCAAGGCGGCGATCAAGCCACCATAGAAGGGCCAAATGGTTTTCATGACTGCACCCACAGAAATTTCGCCAATCGTGCAACCTATGAATTGCGTAGTGCCAACCGGCGGCGTGTTCAAACCCAAGGCGCAATTGATGAGCATCACGATACCAAACTGCTCTGTGCTCATGCCCATTTGCTGACAGATGGGTAAGAAGATAGGCGTGCAAATCAGGATCGTTGCGGCCATATCAAGGAAAGTTCCCAGCACGAACAAGATGACGTTGACGCACAAGAAAATGACCCAAGGTGTGGCGCTGATGCTTGACAACATTTTTCCGGTCAACTCAGCCACGCCATACAAACCAATCAAGTAGCCAAACATCGAGCTGATGCCGATCAACAGTAAAACTGCGCCTGTGCTTTTGACTGCTTTGGCTGCCGCTTTGAGCAACTGATCATGCGTGAGTTTTTTGTAGACGATGGTGGCTAAAAACAGAGCCCAAAGCACCGCAACAGATGCTGACTCGGTGGCTGTGAATGCGCCTGACAAGATGCCCGCGATGATGATGACCACCACAAACAGGCCAGGCAAGGATTGCGCGAAGGAGTAACCCACCACTGACCAGCCTGGGAAGGTGCCAGCTGGATAACCACGCTTGACGGCCACGGCATAAGCTGCGACCAAATTGCAGATGGTCAGCACAACGGCAGGCACGATACCCGCCAAGATCAAAGCAGCAATGCTCACCTTACCGCTGGCCGCCAGCGCAAAGATGATGAGGTTGTGGCTGGTGGGCATCAAGGCACCCACCAAAGAGGCATGCGTGGTGACGTTGACAGCATAGTCGGCGTCATAGCCTTCTTTTTTCATTTGCGGAATCAACACTGCGCCCATGGCTGAAACGTCGGCTACTGGCGAGCCTGATACACCGCCAAACAAGGTGCAAGCCAGCACGTTGCTCATGCCTAAACCGCCACGCATATGGCCAGCGAGAGACTTGGCGAAATCTACGATCTTGTCGGCGATACCGCCGTACATCATGATTTCACCGGCAAAGATGAAGAAGGGAATAGCCAGGAACGAGAACGGGTTCATGCCCGAAATCATTTGTTGAAAGCCCACCGCGAGTGGCAAGCCTTCAAACAACAGTGTGGCCAAGGAGGACAAGCCGATTGAAAACGCAACGGGTACGCCCAACAGCAGCAACAGCGTGAAGCTCACGCACAAAATGGTCAGTGCCATGAGGGCTCCACCTCTTCACCGCGAATCAAGGCGATGATGTGTTCAATAGAAAACAAGGCAATCAAGACGCCGGCAAAAGCTGGCGGAGCGTACTTGAAAGCCTCGGACAAGCCGAGGGTCGGAATTTTGTAATCCCACACGCTTTGTGCCAGCACGGCGCAGTTGTAGGCCATCACCAAACCAAAGCCTAAAACAAGGGCGTGGATCAGCAGCTCCATCTTCAAGCGCAGCGATTCAGGCGCGAGCACCAACAAAGATTCCAAACCAATGTGGCCTGCATCTCGCACGCCCACTGCCATGCCCAGCATGGTCACGTAGAGCACGAGCAGCACAGCGCTGCTCTCTGCCCACGTGGGCGTGTCGTTGAGGATGTAACGGCCAATGACTTGGTAGAGCACAGCGGCAATCAGCAGCATGAGACCGCCGACGCCCACCTTCAAACAAAGCCGCGCGAGGGCGGCACAAAAGCGTGTATACATGGCTTACTTGACAGCGTTGATGCGTTTGACCATGTCTTGAAGTTTGGGATCTTTCAAGAACTTGTCATACACGGGCTTCATCGCAGCTTGGAAGGCTGCTTTGTCGACTTCGACAATCTCTGCGCCGCCTGCTTTAACGATGGCGAGTGATTTGGATTCACGCTCATCCCACAACTTGCGCATGTAAGTCACAGACTCTTTGGCGGCTGCGCGGATTTGTTTTTGCTCATCAGCAGACAGCGTGTCCCACACCTTCTTAGAGAAGAGCAAGATTTCTGGCGCCATCGAGTGCTCTGTCTTGTTGTAGTACTTAGCGACTTCAAAGTGACGTGAGCTCTCATAAGAAGGGTAGTTGTTTTCCGCGGCATCGACCAAGCCGGTTTTCAGTGCGGTGTACACCTCGCCATATGGCATCGGTGTGGCGTTGGCGCCCATGGCTTCAAGCAAGGACACCCACAAATCGCTTTGCTGCACGCGCACCTTCAGGCCTTTGGCATCGGCCAAAGTTTTGATGGGTTTTTTCACCGTGTAGATCGAGCGTGCGCCTGAGTCATAAAACGCTAAGCCCACAAAGCCTTGGGCTTCACAGTCTTTCAAGATTTCTTCGCCGATAGGGCCGTCCAAGACTTTGCGCATGTGCTCGGTGGAGCGGAACAAGAAGGGCATGGTGGGCACCATGGTGGCGGCGCAAATGTTGTTCATGGGCGCCACGTTCACGCGGGCCATGGCAATGGCGCCTAGTTTGGTTTGCTCAATCGTGTCTTTTTCGTTGCCCAAAGCAGATTTAGAAAAAACTTTGATGCTGTGTTTGCCACCCGTGGCTTTGCTGAGCTCTTCACCCATGTGGCGCACGGCTTGCACGGTGGGATAGTCGTCGGGGTGAATGTCGGATGAGCGGAATTCGGTAGCATTTGCAGCCATCGCAAAAAGCGAAGTTGCCGCTGCAGCGACCAAGGTTTTTAGTAAATTTGAACGAACTTTCATGGTTGTCTCCTGTTGTGGTTTGAAATTCAGAAAGGACCGGCTTTGACAAAACCACCGCCTTGGTAAATCACGGCGGGGTCATTCAAATCGAGGGTAAGTTGCTTGACTTCTAGTGCATCTCGGAAGGGCTCAGAGCTGTCGAGCGGACGGTAGCCAATGTGTTTGGCGGGGGTGTTGTCCCACCAAACATGGTTGTTATCAGACATACCGTAGATCACGCTGTAGCCCACCACGGGTGAGTTCAGGCTAGCAATCACCAAGCGCTCTAGGTCATCGAAGCTCATCCAAGTGGCGAGCATGCGGCGGTCTTTGGGTTCAGCAAATGAGGAGCCGATGCGCAAGCACACGGTTTCAATGCCGTATCGGTCGAAGTAAAACCGAGCGAGGTTTTCGCCAAAAGCTTTGCTCAGGCCGTAGTAGCCATCGGGGCGCACTGGCATGGTGGGGTTGACCACTTCGTCTTGGCGATAAAAGCCGGTGACATGGTTGGAGCTGGCAAACACAATTCGACGTGTGCCGTGGGTGCGTGCAGCTTCATAAAGGTTGTATGCGCCAATGATGTTGGCTTGCACGATGTCATCAAACGGTTGTTCGGTTGAGATGCCGCCTAAGTGCACCACAGCGTCCACGCCTTCTAGTAGTTTAAAAACGGCGGGGCGGTCTTGTAGTGGGGCGGGCATGACTTCTTCGCCAGCATCCGCAGTACCCAAATCGCCCAAATCGCTGATACGCAGCACATCGCAACGCGCTTTCAAGCGGGGACGTAAGACACGTCCTAGGCCACCGGCGGCCCCTGTCAACAGCAGACGTGAGTACATGTGTGTGGAGGTGGCCATAGAGATAAAAGAGGTGAAGTTAGATTGTTCGAATTTTGTCTTTTAACTCAATTTGGTAGCGCTACCAAATTGAGTTAACGCATGTTAGCCACGGCAAATCTGGCAGTCAATGCTTTTACGTCAGGGTTTTCTCTAGGGGCGAGTGCTGTCGCGCTCGATGATGGAAAAGCCAACATCCACGATGCCTGGCTCAACTGCGCGGTCTTCAGCGCGATCCATCAAAAAGCGCGCTGCGAGCGTACCAATTTGTCCGCCATTGATGCGTACGGTAGTTAGCGCAGGAACCATGTCGGCCACAAAGGGCACATCGCCAAAGCCCATGACTGCGATGTCATCTGGCACTGTCAAACCACGTGCGCGGGCTTCGGTCATCACGCCGAGAGCCAGCAGGTCGGAGCTGCAAAAAATGGCTTGGGTATCTGGTGCTTCGGCCAAGATGCGAGCCATGGCTTCGCGGCCGCTTTTGAGTGAGCGTGAGGCCCCCACATTGGTTACAAAAACGGATGGCAAATTTTGTTGAGCAACGGTCTCTTTAAAGGCTGTGGTACGGCGGTCTGCGCGCTCGTCTTCGGCGCGCACGATGGCAAATTTTTTGTAGTTTTTGTGCATCAAAAATTGAGCTACTTCCCGTCCAATTTCCGAGTGAGAGAAACCAATCAGCATGTCAATCGGTGTAGGGGTCAAGTCCCACGTTTCAACGACTGGAATGCCCGATGCCATCAGGCGCGTGCGCGCCTTGCCCGGCTGCAAAATGCCAGTGATGAAAATGCCGTCGGGACGGCGCCCAATGATGGCTTCAAGCAGCAGCTCTTCGCGCTCGGCAGAGTAGCCCGATTGGCCCAACATTAGCTGGTAGCCAGCGTCAAACAAAGTGCCGTTCAACGACTCGATGGTTTCCATGAACACAGACACCACGGTGCTGGGCACCACGGCGGCAATCAGACGGCTGCGTGAGGACGCGAGTCCACCCGCCATGCGGTTGGGCACATAGCCGGTGCGCTGCACTGCCTCTTGTACTTTACGCAGCACATCAGGCGAGACTTGGTTGGGCGTATTGATGGCCCGTGATGCCGTGATGGGTGCCACACCCGCGAGCATGGCCACATCACGTAGGGTGATTGCACCGCTGCTGCGGCGTGAGCGTTTGGGCTGTTCTTTGTCGGTCATGAATTCTTTAGCGTACCTGGCTTGCTAGGTTTGTTTATGGTACCGCTATCATTGCGTTTGTAAAGGCATTGAACTAAAGCCAAATGATAGGAGACATTGATGACCCCACTCACCATCCGCATGCAGCCCCGAGACAACGTGGCGATTGTGGCCAACCACGGTGGTTTGCCCGCAGGCACAGTATTGCCAGATGGTTTGCACTTGTGTGATGCCGTGCCGCAAGGACACAAGGTGGCGTTGGTCGACATTCCTTCTGATGGCGCGGTGCTGCGCTATGGCATCGCGATTGGTTATGCCTTGAAAGACATTCCAGCAGGCAGCTGGGTGCATGAGCGTTTGCTGCAAATGCCCTCGGCACGTGAGTTAGATAACTTGCCTATCGCTACCGTCAAGCCGGAGCCCTTGCCAACGCTAGAGGGCTACACCTTCGAGGGCTATCGGAATGCTGACGGTTCGGTGGGCACGCGCAACATTTTGGCCATCACCACCACGGTGCAATGCGTTTCGGGTGTGGTTGAGTTTGCTGTGGAGCGCATCAAGGCCGAGCTGTTACCCAAGTTTCCCAATGTGGACGATGTGGTGGGCCTTGAGCACACCTACGGCTGCGGCGTGGCCATAGACGCCGATGGCGCAGAGATTCCGATTCGAACCCTGCGCAACATCAGCTTGAACCCCAACTTTGGCGGTGAAGTGATGGTGGTGAGCTTGGGCTGCGAAAAGTTGCAACCCGAACGATTGATGCCACCCGGTGCGATTCCCATCAACGACCAACGCGGCGAGGCACTGGATGTGGTGTGCCTACAAGACGACGCCCATGTGGGCTTCATGTCCATGATTGATTCGATCATGAAAACTGCGGAGCACCATTTGCAACGCTTGAACCAACGCCGTCGTGAGACTGTGCCTGCCAGCGAGTTGGTGGTGGGTGTGCAGTGCGGCGGCAGCGATGCATTCTCGGGCGTGACGGCCAACCCCGCTGTGGGCTATTGCACCGATTTGTTGGTGCGAGCAGGTGCGAGTGTGATGTTCTCTGAAGTGACCGAAGTGCGTGATGGGATTGACCAACTCACTTCACGCGCCACCACGCCCGAGGTGGCAGAGGCCATGATTCGCGAGATGGCTTGGTACGACGCTTATCTTGCGCGTGGCCGCGCGGACCGCAGTGCTAACACCACGCCTGGGAATAAAAAAGGCGGCTTGTCCAACATCGTTGAAAAAGCCATGGGTTCGATCGTCAAGTCGGGCTCTGCGCCCATCTCGGGCGTGCTGTCACCCGGCGAAAAGCTCAAACAAAAAGGTTTGATTTATGCGGCTACGCCTGCGAGTGATTTCATCTGCGGCACGTTGCAATTGGCAGCTGGTATGAATCTGCATGTGTTCACCACTGGCCGAGGAACGCCTTATGGTTTGGCTGAATGCCCGGTCATCAAAGTGGCCACGCGTACCGACCTTGCGCGTCGCTGGCATGATCTGATGGACGTAAACGCTGGCACGATTGCCGATGGCACGAAAACCATTGAAGAGGTGGGGATGGAGTTGTTTCAGCTCATGTTGGATGTGGCCAGTGGCCGCAAAAAGACATGGGCCGAGCACTGGAAGTTGCACAACGCCTTGGTGTTGTTCAATCCAGCGCCCGTGACCTGAAATTAGACAATCTTCACGCTGAGGTTGGGCAAGCCGTCGATGTGCATTTCAATCACATCGCCGCGCACCACGGGGCCCACGTTTTCAGGGGTGCCCGCGTAGATGATGTCGCCCGGAAACAGCTCGAAAGCTTCAGACAGCTTGCTGATTTGCTCAGCCACGGACCAAATCATTTGGTTCAAGTCTGCTTTTTGTTTGACTTGACCGTTCACCTTTAGCCAAATGTCACCCTTGGTGAAGTGACCCGTTTGTGCCAGTTTGTGCACTGCGCCAATAGGGGCCGACTTGTCAAAGCTTTTACCAATTTCCCAAGGCTTCTTTTGGTCGCCCATGCCGCGTTGCAAATCGCGACGCGTCATGTCTAAACCCAGCGTGTAGCCGTAAACCAAGTCGAGCGCTTTGTCGACGGAAATGTTGCGACCACCTTTGCCGAGCACAGCCACCAACTCCGCTTCGTAGTGGTAGTTTTTGGTGAGAGTGGGGTAGGGATGGTCAGCCACCGTGCCTGCGGCCACGTATTGAATCGCGTCGGTCGGTTTTTGGAAAAAGAAGGGAGGTTCGCGTGTGGGGTCTGAACCCATTTCGCGGGCATGTGCGGCGTAGTTTCGGCCAATGCAATAAATGCGTCGAATGGGAAACATCTCATCCGAACCGACGATGGGGATGTAGGTGGCAGGCACGGTAAACGGTGTCTTCGGTCCGTTGGCGGCTATGCCAGGCGTGGCGCATCCAACCAACGCACCCGAAGTGACGAGGGCGGAATTCTGAAAGAATTGGCGGCGTTTCATGCAGTGTCTCCTTGGCCAAGTCATGGCTCTAAGTTATGGTGCGTGACATTCTTGCTGAACGCGTTGCTCCGCGCTAGCGGTTGTTGACGCGTTGGTTACTTCGTCTTCTCAGGTTTTATGCACGTTTTATATTCTTTTCGTCGTTGTCCCTATGCCATGCGTGCTCGCCTGGCGTTGCGTTCTGCTGGCGTGACGTATGCGCATCGTGAAGTTGCATTGAAGGCTAAGCCTGCTGAGATGTTGCTTGCTTCGCCAAAAGGCACGGTACCGGTGTTGTGCCTGTCAACGGGAGACGTGTTGGAGCAAAGCCTAGACATCATGCGGTGGGCCTTGCAGCAAAACGACCCACAAGCGTGGCTACCCAACACGCCTGAGGCTTGGGTGTTGACTCACGAAGGTATTGCTTTGAACGACGGTGAATTCAAAGCCCATTTAGACCGTTATAAATATCCGCAACCCTTTGGATTGACGGATGGTTTGCAGCATCGTGCGCAAGCGGCCGATGTGTTGATGCAGTGGGAAGCGCGTTTGCAAACGCAAGCGTATTTGTCGGGCAAGCAGTGGGGTTTGTTGGATGCTTGTGTGGCCCCGTTCGTACGCCAGTTTGCGCGCACTGACCGCGCGTGGTTTGATGTACAGCCTTGGCCACAGTTGGCACGATGGCTGACCGTATTCGAGGCTTCAGAAGACTTTGCGGCGGTGATGCACAAGCATCCGTTGTGGGTGTCGCAGCAGGTCTGAGGCCTCTCTGTTTGCAGCCAGTTGGTGCCTTGTAATTGCTTCTGCTTAGTTCGTCGCTTTTAAAAAATCCATCACCAATTGCCATTG
>CANGOY010000043.1 GCA_947455585.1 Comamonadaceae bacterium | reverse complement strand
TTGATGGACTGCGTCAGTCTTTCTATGACTACGAAGGACCAGCCGGCAAAAGTACAGTGAGGACAAATACGTCACCGAAAAAAATGGCCTTGCTTGTTTGTCACGAATTGGCTGATATTGCCGATGGCTCAATGTACGACGGTGGGGACGAACAATGAGATTCCTCGTGGTCACGTCTTTGATGACGTTAACGCTGATCGTCTTCGTCAGCGGCATTTCTATAGCGGTGCTTTCTTGGGCTCACTCAGGCAAGCCCATGTATAAAAAATTCTCAGAACCAAAAATTGAAATCAAGTGGGGTGAGGGTAGCTAGTGGCTGCCCTCCATACCAAGATTGCTCTAGAACCTATTTGCTATTGAGGTAACGACGCGGTGCTTCTCTAATGACATTACTCAATTTCTTTGGAGGTCACATGCAGTTGAATTTTCAAAAGTCAGTCACATGGATTTTTGTCTTGGCCGCTTTGAGCTTTGCCATGTCTGTGTATTCTGCAAATCACACGACCACGGCAAACTCATACGCGTCGATGAAATCACCAGAAGATAAACGCCCCGTGAAAGTTGAAAATATTTCTATCGACTATTCACGTGCGCATGCTGAACTCATGAAACAGCCAGATGAAAGTGTGGTCAGTAGTTTTTGAACTATCGGCGCGTCACGGTATGACTCGTTCATCTCTGACTTTTCATTTGTCCATTGCGTACAAATTTCCGAATGAACCCACACTCAACCGATTAGGGCATCCACTGATCGAAGTTTTAGAAAGTGTTCACAGCGCTGGTTCTATCGCCAAAGCTGCCAAACATCTCGGACGTTCTTATCGCCACATTTGGGGTGAGCTGAAGCATTGGGAGTCTGAGCTGAAGGCCAACTTGATTGTTTGGGGTCGCACAGGCAAAGGGTCTGAATTGACGCCACAAGCCATCGAGTTCCTCATGGCGGTTGCTAAAACCCAAGTTGATTTAGAGCCGCAAGTCGCGCACATCAAAGACCGACTTGAGCAATGCGTCACTGTTTTGAAAAATTTCCCTGCGCAGCCACATACCCAAGATGGTGAGTTATTTGTAGTTAATTTCAAGCAAGCCGAGGCAGCATGATGACATATCTGTCACCGAAGTTGAGTGTTGCAAGAACTGCCAATTGTTAGCATCGCTAGAACATGAATACAGTTGCCAATAAATCCCTCCTCATCATTGATGACCATCCGGTTTACCGTGATGCATTGAGCGAGAAACTCGTGCGCGAATTGATGGCGGATGACATTGAAGTCGCCGTGGCAAGCAGCGTGAATGAAGGTCTCGATCTCATTCAGCACACGAACCGACACTGGGTCATTTTGCTCGACGTCATGATGCCAGGATTGAGTGGCCTGCCCGCCATCAAAGTCTTCAAAGAACAGTGCAATGTTCAACATGTGGTGGCCATTTCAGGTCTAGATGAGCACGCTTGGGAACCGAAAACAGCAGCTGCAGGCGCGGCGTTGTTCCTGTCGAAAAACAGCACCGCAGAATTCATCACTCGTCAAATCAAACCGTTATTTCAGCTTGAGATTCACGATGTTGCCCGCAAACAACATCTTGAACCCAAAGAGTTTCGACTCACGCAGAGGCAGTTGCAGGTTCTTGATTTAATTTCAAAAGGTCATTCGAACAAAGTGATCGCGGATTACCTCGACATCAGTGAGCAAACCGTCAAGATTCACATCAATCTGCTCTTCAAAGAATTACGCGTCTTCAACAGAACGCAAGCTGTACTCATGGCTCAGAAGCATCAACTATTGCCGTGATGGTTGCATCCTGACGACATCTTTTCTCATCACTCGCAGGGGCAGCAAGCAGTGAAACAATACACAGCATCAACGGCAAGCAAAAAACTCAGCTTGAGAGAAGAGGACATCAACACCGTCCATGTGTTGCGTGAAACATCAGCGCACATCACCAAGGCCGCACGCTCCGCCACACTTGCAAATGTATTGGCCCCTTTGACCTGCATTCCCATGTTCATAGACGAAGTGGTCTATTCGAATTTGGTCATGTGGCTCTACTACATGCTGGCTGCTGTCAGCGTTCGCACATGGATGATTTTCAGATTGGCGTACGAGGCTGACAAAATTCTCGACCCCAAGCGCAATTTACAAATCATCACGTTTGCACTGGGCTTGGTGGGTTTCGGCTGGGGCTTGGGTTGGATTTTGTTGGCGCCCGATTTGCTCATGGTGAATCGGATGATTTATGTCTACATGACAACCGCAGCGATGATTTCGAGCATGTTTGCATACAGCGTGAACACGCCTACATTTTTGGCGTTCACATTGCCCATCATGATTCCATCGTTGAGTTCTGTTTTATGGACTGCCAATTTTTTTCCATGGCCATTTACCGTAGGTCTCGCGTCGCTCTATCTCGTTGTTTTCAAGATTGCCAAAAGCTTCGCCCAAACCTTTCAAGAATCTATACGACTTAGATTTCGCAATGAACGGCTTTATCAAGAGCTGGCAAATGAACGCGATCAATCGATCGCGGCCAATGTCGCCAAGTCAAAATTTATTGCTGTCGCCAGTCACGATTTACGCCAACCGATGCATGCCGTGAACGTCTATCTAGAGTTGATCCAACTTGATGACTTACCACCGCAAGAAAAGACAATCTTCACAAAGATTAGAAGCAGCATCACGACACTGAACGCCATGTTTGATTCGTTGCTCAACATCAGCCAGCTTGATGCGGATGTGATGCAAGTCAGCCACCGTGCGTTTAGTTTGAAAGAACTTGGCTATGCCATTCGTGACCTGACAGAGGCAACAGCGCTTGACAAAGGATTAACGCTCAACCTTGTCTGTCCTGATTGTGTCGTTCATGGCGACAAGTTGCTACTGCAACAAATCATCATCAACCTCGTGTCAAATGCCATTCAATACACAGAAGCAGGAAGCGTTGAACTTCGCTTTGAAATCGAAGAGGATTGCTTAATCATTGAGGTGAGTGACACAGGGTGCGGCATTGCTGAAGCAGAGCAGGCTCAAATTTTTAACGAATTTTTCAGGGCTGACAGAACAAGATCCTTGCACGACGGGCTTGGGCTAGGCTTATCCATCGTTCAGCGCTTGAGCCATTTGATAGGCGCAGAAGTGAGCGTATTTTCTGAGGTGGGCGTGGGCTCTCGCTTCACTGTCACGACAAGTTTTTCCGTCTTAGTCAATGAAGAAGATGCCGTTCTAACTAGGTCCACCTTAAAGGCGCCACACCCACACCATATACTTCACGGCAAGCACATTGCCGTGATCGAAGACAACCCAATCATTGTTGAAGCGTATAGACACACACTGGCAAGCAAAGGGGCTTATGTTCAAGTGCTGTCAGAGCACGAAGATGAGTTGTTTGCCCAGCTTGAGTCTATCGACCACTTAGATTGCATTCTTTGCGATTACCGCTTAAGCCAAACGACCGGCGACTTGCTCATCGGAAAAATCCGAGAAAACTACAACGAAGATATTCCAGCCATCATCGTGACAGCTGACACGACACCGTCACACATTCATTTGTTCGCGGCATTGAATGTGCAAGTGCTGCACAAACCCATTAGTTTTCAGGAAATCGCGCAGGCCATCGAAAGAATAATCATTACCGGTTAAGCGTTTCACCGAATTTAATTCGTGGCCCACGCCACGATAATTAACTCCAAATGAAACACCCCATCCGCACATCCCCTTCCATCGCTTTGGTCACGTGCGAGATTGCAACCGATTTTGGTAACTGGGCTGTGCGCGACATCCCGCAATTGAAATCATGTGTTGTTCGTTTCAAGCGGGCTGTTATTTTTTGGGTTGGCTTGCACAGCAGCTTTATTGCGCATGCGTTGCCTTCGTTTTCTGCACAGACCGAACAGCCCTGCAAGGCCTGTCATCTGAACATCGGCGAACTGACACCCACAGGCCGTCAATTCAAACTCAAAGGCTATACGCAGGGCAATCGCGTCATGCCGTTTTCGCTCACGGCGACCGCCTCTGTCACCAAGGTCAAGAACACCTCCAGCAGCGCAGACGCGAGCGTGACGATGCCAAAGAATGGCAAGCTGATTCCTGAAGAAGCCAATCTGTATGTAGCAGGCAAGCTCTCAGACAACATCGGCGGCAATCTGAAATGGACCACCAGTTTCGCCAACACCAACCCACTCTACAGCAGCTCTGGCGTGCAAACAGGCTCTCGCGTGGGCCATGATTTATTTCTAGACGCAAGTGATGTGCGCTTTGCACAGCAAGACGAGGTCGCGGCGCAATCTGTTATCTGGGGCATCACCCTCAACAACGCGCCAGCCAGTCAAGACTTATGGAACACAACGCCTGTTCACACGTTTCCCTATCGAAGCTCTAGTTTGCTCAATGCTTGGGGCACGGGGCAGTTTGGTCCGACCACCATGATGGATGGTGGCCTCACCTCACAGACAACAGGGGTCGGTGCCTACGCAATGTTGAATGATGCGATTTACATTGAGTTGAGCAACTACTTTAAAACGTCACCCGGCTCATCTGCGTTGCAACTGTCGGGCCCTGTCAACACCATCAATTCAAGTTCAAACCCCTATTGGCGACTCGCTTGGAACCGCATCAACGGCAACCATTCGTATATGTTGGGCACCTTCGGCATGGTCACACATCTGGCACGCGATGCGCTGGTGGCAGGGTCTGCCTCCGGAAAGTACACCGACATTGGCATAGATGCGCAGTACCAACACATCACCGATACGCACTCGGTGTCGGCCCAAGCAAGTTACATCCGTGAACAGATGGACTGGGGCACCCGCTCTGTTGGACGCAGCCATGACACGGCATCGGGAAGTCTTTCAACGCTCAAGACCAAGGTGACCTATGACTACGCCCGAACATATGGGTCTAGCATTTTTTACTTCAAGACCACCGGCAGTACAGACAATCTGTATTGGGCTTACAACCAAGACCCCGCCGTCGTTACGGGCGCGTGCAACCAAACCAATTCGATGTTGGCTTATTGCTCTGCCAGTGGAACACCCAAAACGAGCGGCTTGGGTTTTGAGCTTTACTATGCGCCCGTGCCGCAAGTTCATATCGCATTGCAACAAACCTACTACCGCGCCTTCCTTGGCGGCTCTACGTTTATTGACAACTCATCGGGCAGCCCCCGCTCGGCAAATAACAACAATTTGACCTACTTATATGCCACCTATGCACATTGAGCGCAGAATCGATCTTGGCTGATTGGTCAGGGTTTGATCTAGATTAAGTCTGGACCACAAACACAGGCCTAGCATGCCTCGAAACTTCACGAGGCTCAGCATGGATGAACAGAATTCAATCGCGCAGCAGTTAGCACGGATGGCTCAGCAATCTGGACTGCAAATGTGGCCCTTGGCGGGCAAAGATTTGCTACCTGTCGTGCAAGGCGGTATGGGTGTTGGCGTATCGGCTGGTGGCTTGGCGGGCGCAGTTGCTAGCCTAGGTGGCGTGGGCACCATCTCTTCTGTTGACTTGCGTCGTTTGCATCCTGACTTGATGGCCCAAACCAGCCATCTGGACAAAGAGCCTGATGCAGGTGCACAAATTGATAAAGCGAATTTGATCGCGCTAGATCGAGAAATTAAAAAAGCCAAAGCCACTGCCAACGGGCGCGGCTTGGTGGCCGTCAACATCATGAAGGCGTTGACCAGTTATGAAGCCTGCGTGCAGCAGGCCATCGACAGCGGCGCTGAGGCGGTGGTGGTAGGCGCGGGCTTGCCACTTGACCTTCCTGATTTGACCGCGCACCACGCCAAGGTGGCGTTGATTCCCATTTTGTCGGACGCACGCGGCGTGCAATTGGTGGTCAAGAAGTGGGAGAAAAAAGGACGCTTACCTGACGCCATTGTGCTGGAGCACCCACGCTTGGCCGGCGGTCATTTAGGCGCAGCGAAAGTAGCCGATCTTCAGGATGACCGGTTTAACTTTGAAATTTCAGTGCCGCAAATTTTGAGCTTCTTTCAGACGATGGGTATCGAAGGAAAAATCCCGTTGATTGCTGCAGGCGGCATTCATTGCAAAGAAGACATTCAACGGTTGCAATCAATGGGCGTCTCTGCTGTGCAACTTGGCACCGCCTTTGCTGTCACACAAGAGTGCGATGCTGCATTGGCATTCAAGCAAGTGCTGGCCAACGCCAAACCAACAGACCTTGTGGAATTTGTCAGTGTGGCGGGGCTTCCGGCGCGCGCCGTTCGCACACCTTGGCTGGACAAGTATTTGCACCTTGAAGAAAAACTAAAACACGTCGCGCACGTGAAAAAGAAATGCAATATGTCATTCGACTGCTTGACGCATTGCGGCTTGCGCGATGGCAATGCAGGTGTTGGCCAATTCTGTATCGACAAACAATTGGGGCACGCGCTGAAGGGCGAGATCGACAAAGGTTTGTTTTTTAGAGGGGCAGGCATCTTGCCGTTTGGGCAAGACATCCTGCCAGTCAAAGCCTTGATGGATTGGCTACTTGGGGGCTTGCGGCCGGCGCTCGTTTAACGCCTCCCACTTTTATGTCATCGGCTTGCGCAGAATGAAAGAAAATCAAGCCCATGTCTACACACTACAACTTCTCGGGCGGTCCGGGCGCATTGGCACCATCGGTCTTGACACAGGCCTCGCAAGCAATTCTGGCACTACCTGAAACAGGCGTGTCTATTCTTGGCATGAGCCATCGATCGGATTGGTTTCGGGGCGTTTTGGACGAAGCAGAAGCCAACATCAAAGCGCTTCTACATATTCCCGATGGTTACCACGTCTTGTTTTTGCAAGGCGGCAGCTCGCTTCAGTTCTCCATGATTCCAATGAACTTTTTGCGCGGGAAAAGTCATGGTGCCGGGTATTTGAATACCGGTTACTGGAGCGCCAAAGCACCACCGGAAGCGCGCTTGGAGGGACAAGTCGACCTGCTTTGGGACGGCACTGCACAAGGCTATCGCGAACTACCCGCGATGCGCGACCTGCGACTCTCACCCAACAGCGCTTATTTGCACTACGTGTCCAACGAAACGGTGGAGGGCTTGGAGTTTTCGTATATCCCTGAGACAGGCCATGTGCCATTGATTTGCGACATGTCCTCCAACTTGCTGTCGCAGCCACTGGACGTTGGCAAGTTCGATTTTATTTATGCACATGCCCAAAAAAATCTTGGGCCAGCAGGCGTCACGTTGGTCATCGTGAAAGATGAATTGGCGCAATCTGCGCCTGCACTACTCCCGACGTTGCTGGACTACCGCACACACATCAAAGCCAAGTCGATTTACAACACGCCACCTGTGTTCTCTATCTACACCTTGATGCTGGTGACGCGATGGTTGCTGCACGATGTTGGCGGCTTAGACAACATGCGCGACATCAACCGCAGAAAAGCCCAAAAGCTTTACGCCGTTTTGGATAAGCACAGCGACGTGTATCAAACACATGCGGCGCCACAATTCAGGTCAACCATGAATTGCGCTTTCCGCTTGAAAGATGACACACGCACAGCACAGTTGCTGAGCGAGGCATCGGGCCACAACATTATTGGTCTAGAAGGGCATCGAAGCATTGGCGGTCTCAGGGCTTCGCTGTACAACGCCGTCACAGAAAACGATGTGGATAGCTTGACATACTTTCTTAACCACTTTGCTGAAGCAGCGCGGCCGTAATTCATGGAACTCTATGAAGCGGAGCTGCCGCTCATCCTTGCATCACGTGGCATTCATCCACGCTTGCCTGATGATTTTTCAAATCTCATGGCAGAAATTGAAACGGAAGAAGACCTTGGCAACAAGTTCATGCGTATGTTCTTCGTTCTTCAATCTTGCGGCATGGATGAGTTTGCGCAAGAAATTCAACACAAAGCACTGGCGCATCGACATGTTTTTCGCTTGCTAAAACCTGCAAACCCTGCGATTCGTTTGCTGGCCATTGTGGGACCGGGCAACATGGCAGACAACGCGCCCTTGGACTTTGTTTTGTTCAACCAAAACGTTCAACTGGACTTCTTCTATGTCACCGGCATGCCTGATGTTTGGGACCGTGTTCCTGACCACGACGTGGCCATCTTGGGACTCAGTGAATCCGCAAAGAACACCGCCTTGCTTTTAGAAATAGAGTCCCAGCGGAAAAACTGGCCTCGGCCATTTCTGAACAACACGCCCAGTGTGATGAATTGCGCACGCGACAAGCTGTATCAGCTGCTCAAAGACATTCCCGGCCTCGTGCAACCCAAAAACAAAAAGCTTGCACACGCAGACGTGCATGCTGAGCCTTTGCCGTTTTTAATTCGCCCTATCGATACACATGCAGGCGATGGCTTTGAAAAAATTGAAACAGCAACGTCGCTCGACCGCTATCTGAGCGAAAACCACGAGCCCTACTATTACGTCTCCGACTACATTGATTGCAGCAAAGAGGACGGGCTATTTAGAAAGTTCCGCATCGCGCTCATTGATAAAAAGCCATATGTATGTCACTTGGCAATTTCCGAGCACTGGATTGTTCATTACCTCTCAGCGCGCATGGATATCGAACCGGCCAAGCGCGACGAGGAAGAAAAGTTTTTCCAAGAGTTTGAGTCTGTTTTTCTACAAAAGCATGGGGCATGCTTTGCGCATATCGCTGAAAAAATCAATCTAGACTATGTGATTTTGGATTGCGCTGAAACCAAAGACGGCAAGCTCGTTCTGTTTGAGGCCGACAACGCGGCTTGGATTCACGACCTCGACTCACCCGAGGTCTATCCTTACAAGCAAGCCACGATGGCGCATGCGTTTTCGGCTTTCACCCGCATGCTCCAAAAGGCCGTCACATCACGGAAGTGAATCCGTGATTACTGAGCCATCGCTTCGATAGCGATGTCGATGCGCACGTCATCCCCAACGTAAGGTGCGTATTTGCCGGCGTTGAATTCGCTGCGCTTGATGACCGTGAACGCGTTGGCTCCAATGGCTGGCTTCTTCAACATGGGGTGAGGCATGGCTTGAAAGCTGGTCACCGTCAATGTCACGGGCTTGGTCACGCCTTTGATGGTGAGTTGGCCTTCGATGGTGTGTGGCTTGTCGCCTTCAAACACGACCTTGGTTGATTTGAAAGTGGCTTGCGGGAACTTGGCTGTGTCCAAAAAGTCTTCGCCTTGGATGTGTTCGTTGAAATCAGTAAAACCTGTGCTGACTGATTTCATGTCGATGACGATGTCCACTGAGCCTTTTTTGGCTTCGGCATCAAACACCACTTTGCCTGTGGTTTTGCTGAAGCTGCTGAGCTGAGTGGAGTACCCAAAGTGTGAGTACGAAAAACGTGGGAACGTGTGTGTGCCATCCACGCCGTAAGTCACGGGTGCGGCCACGGCTGATGCCAATGCGCCAGTGAATGCCAAAGCGGCGGCGATGCGTTTGATTGATTTCATTTGAAAGCTCCTATTAAAAAATCATTTGCCAGGGATGGCGGTGAGTTGGAAAGTAACTTGGATGTCGTTGGCGACCACATCAAACTTGGCCCACATGCCTTCGCCAATCGCAAAGTCTGCGCGGCGAATGACGAAGCCACCCGTGAACACGCCCACGTTGCCCTGTGCGGCCAACTTGAGTGGAAACTTGATGTCTTGGCTTTTACCTTTGATGGTGAGCACGCCGGTCACGTCAAACTGGTTCGCGCCTGTGGCTTTGATTTGTTTAGCCACAAACGTTGCCTTGGGAAATGCTTTGGCGTTGAACCATGATTTGCCCACCACTTCGTCATCCGCTTCGGATGAACCCGCGTCAATGCTGGCGAGGTCAATCTCAATTTGCGCTTGCGCAGCAGCGGGTTTGGCAGGGTCAACGTTCAGTTGGGCCGCAAACTTTTTGAACTGGCCATCCATGCCCACGCCCATTTGTTTGTATTGAAATATGACTTTGCTTTTCTCGGGCTGAATGGTTTTGTATTCCACGGCATTCGCACATATGGCGAGCAAGGTACCCAATACCAAAGTGGTGATGTTTTTCATGCCTTGTCTTTCGGTGTGTTGTGTGAGGGAAGCATGCGTTTCAAAATATCGTCGCGGTCCATCCAGTGGTGCTTCAAAGCAGCAGCCACATGACCGGACAACAACAACAGCAAGCAGACGTTGAGCGACTCATGCACCTCGTGCAACAAGTGGCCCAGCTCCTTGTTTTTCTCTAACAAGTCGGGCAACGGCAACACGCCAAACCAAACGGTGGGCACACCCTTGGCCGAGCTCAGCAACCAGCCCGACAGCGGAATGACCAGCATCAAACCGTACAAAGCGGCGTGGCCCAAATGCGCGAAGCGTTGCAGCCAAGGCGACATGGTGCTAGGGTAAGCAGGGGGTGGGTTGCGCACACGCCAAGCCAATCGAAGCCACGCGAGCATGAACACGCTCACACCTGCCCATTTGTGCCATGCGTAGTACTGCAGCTTTTCTGGCGACAAAGACATGTCGGTCATCACAAAGCCCAAGGTGATGAGCCCTGCAATGACCAGGGCCATGCCCCAGTGAAACAGTTTGGCAATCGCGGTGTAGCTGTGGTGCATTTTTGGTTTCCTCAATTCACAAAGGCATAGCCATCCATGGCGATGACGTAGTCGCTCACCCCGCGGTAGAAGGCTTGTGGTTTTGCGCCCTCGCCTGCAGCACCCAAGGCCACAAAGAGCGGCAACAAGTGGTCATCACTCGGATG
>CANGOY010000042.1 GCA_947455585.1 Comamonadaceae bacterium | reverse complement strand
CGGAGATTCACTACCTCGGAACCGAGCTGTCGATGTCGGCCATGTTGGTCGATGTCACGCCTGAGATGCATGCCTTGGCCGACCGCTCGCCCGACACCAACGCACACCGCCAAGACGAACCCTATCGCCGTGCCCTCACCGGCATGTATGCGCGCTTGGCTGCCACGCTCAAAGACCTCACTGGTGGTGATGCCGCACGCCATGCCGTGGCACCACAAAACCCCTATCTGTCAGCGCAAGAGTTACTTGCCGATTTGCGCGTGATTACCAATTCACTGCAAGCCCAACACGGCAGCTCATTGATGGCGCAACGTCTCACACCACTCATGCGTGCGGTAGACGTGTTTGGCTTTCACCTCGCCACGGTGGACTTGCGCCAAAGCTCTGACCAACACGAGTTGGTGGTGGCCGAGTTGCTGGCGACAGCAGGCGTGGAGAAAAACTACGCCAAACTCACTGAAGCACAACGCGTTGAAGTGCTGAGCAAGTTGCTGCACGACGCACGCCCCCTACGTGTGATGGGTGCGAGCTACTCAGAACTCGCCCTCAAAGAGCTGGCGATTTTTGAAACCGCACGCGAGATGTTGGAAACCTATGGCAAAGACGCCATTCGTCACTACATCATCAGCCACACCGAAACCGTGAGCGATTTGCTCGAAGTGTTGTTGCTACAAAAAGAAACCGGCCTCATGCGCGGCACGCTAGGCAGCAAAACATCGACCTGTGATTTGATTGTGGTGCCTTTGTTTGAAACCATCGAAGACTTGCGCTGCGCCGCCGACATCATGGGTGGCTTCTATGCGATTGAGGGCGTGGCCAACTTGGTCAAACGCAGCGGTGGCGAGCAAGACATCATGTTGGGCTACTCCGACAGCAACAAAGACGGCGGCATCTTCACCAGCAATTGGGAGCTGTACCGCGCAGAGATTGCCTTGGTCACTTTGTTTGATGGCTTGTTCAAACAACACGACATCACCTTGCGCATGTTCCACGGCCGTGGCGGCACGGTGGGACGAGGCGGAGGCCCCAGCTACCAAGCGATTTTGGCGCAGCCCCCAGGCACGGTGCGCGGACAAATTCGCCTCACTGAACAAGGCGAAGTGATTGGCTCTAAATACGCCAACCCAGAAATTGGTCGTCGCAATTTGGAAACCCTCGTGGCTGCTACTTTGGAAGCCACGATGCTGCAAACCACCAAGCCTGCGCCTCAAGCGTTCTTGGATGCAGCACAGTGGCTCTCACACGCCAGCATGGCCGCCTACCGTGGCTTGGTGTACGACACACCGGGCTTCACCGAATACTTCTTTGCCTCCACGCCTTTGCGTGAAATTGCAGAGCTCAACATTGGCTCACGCCCAGCAGCGCGTCCAAAAAGCGGCAATGCGTCACCTCGCATCGAAGACTTGCGCGCGATTCCTTGGGGCTTCAGCTGGGGTCAATGCCGTTTGACCTTGCCCGGTTGGTTGGGCTTTGGTTCGGCGGTGGATCAGTTCATCCACCAACATCCCACGCTAAAACCCAAAGATGCGTTGGCCTTGCTGCAAAAAATGCAGCGCCAGTGGCCATTCTTTCGCTCACTCTTATCCAACCTTGACATGGTTTTGTCTAAGAGCGATTTAGGGCTGGCATCACGCTATGCCGAGTTGGTGAGCGACACGCGTTTACGCAAGAAGATTTTTGGTTTGATCGAGGCCGAATGGCACCGCACCTCAGATGCGTTGAAGCTCATTACAGGCGACAAACAACGTTTGGTGAACAACGCCGCACTAGAGCGTTCGATGCGCCATCGCTTCCCTTACATCGACCCATTGCATCATTTGCAAGTGGAGTTGATCCGCCGCTACCGTGAAGGCAAGCGCCCACAAGACCGTGATGAGAAAGCCCAACGCGGCATTCACATCTCGATCAACGGAATTTCGGCTGGGCTGCGCAACACCGGCTAAATCGAATCGACGGACAAAAGAAAAGCCACCGAAGAGTGGCTTTTCTCATGGTGCGTTAGAAGTTACTTCTTGGCGCGCAAACGTGCCAATTCTTTCTGTGTGTCATTCCACAAGTCCATGCCCACGTTGGTGGCGATGCCTGCGTTGACATGGGTCAGTTTGTCACGCATGCGGTTGACTTCAGGCACTGACAGCTCGTTGATTTGCATGCCCTTGGCTTTCAAGTCACCCAAAGCTTTGCTCGCCTCATCGCGCGTGTCTTTGCGTTCAAAGTCTCGGCTCACGCGCGCGGCATCTAGCAAGATTTTTTGCTCGGTCTTGCTCAAGCCATCCCACCACTTCTTGCTCACGGTCACGATCCAGGGGCTGTAGACGTGGTTGGTCACGCTCAAGTACTTTTGCACTTCGTAGAACTTGCTCGACAAGATCGTGTTGTACGGATTCTCTTGACCATCCACTGTTTTGGTTTCCAAGGCGCTGAACAACTCAGAGAAAGGCATGGGCACGGCATTGGCACCCAAGATCTTGAAGCTGTCGAGGTACACATTGTTTTGCATCACGCGCAGTTTGACGTCGTTCAAGTCTTCGAGCTTGGTCACAGGGCGCTTGCTGTTGGTCAGGTTACGGAAACCGTTTTCCCAATACGCCAAACCGACCAAGCCTTTGTCTTGCAGCTTGTCCATCACTTTTTGGCCAATGGGGCCGTCGAGCACCGCGTCAGCTTCTTTGACGTTGTTGAACAAGAAAGGTGTGTCCCACAACGCCATCTCTTTGGTGATGCCCACCAAGGTAGCGGTGGAGCCGACCATCATCTCTTGTGCGGCACCGATCAAGGCTTGTTGCATTTGTGTGTCTGGGCCCAATGCGGCAGCGCCAATAGCGCGCACTTTCATCTTGCCGCCTGAGGCTTTTTCCACGTGGTCTGCAAACACTTTGGCTGCGCGGCCTTGGTTGCTTTGCTCGTTCAAGCCGTAGCCAAAACGAATCAAGCGCGGCTTAATTTCTTGCGCAAAAACAGAAAACGAGGCACTGGCCACGGCCACGGTGGCTGCAGCAATCAGAGTTCGACGAAGAAAAGTCATGGGAAGTCTCCTTGGGTTAAAAACTTATCGCATCCACGCCACAGGGGCGGTCACGATTTGTGGGAACAAAACAAACGCTGTCAAGATGATGAGGTAAGTCACCAAAAACGGGTTCACCCCTTTGATGACTTGGTGCATGGACAAACGCCCCACACCGGCCACCACATTGAGCACAGTGCCGACAGGCGGTGTGATCAAACCGATCGCGCCGTTGAGCACAAACATCAAACCGAAATACACGGGGTCAATGCCAGCCTTCACCGCGATGGGCAACATCACGGGCGCAAAAATCAAAATTGTCGGCGTCAAGTCCAACGCCGTGCCAATCAGCACCAGCGTGATCATCATCACCGCCATCAATACGCGTGGACTTTCGACCAAGGGGCCTAACCAACCTGTAAGTACGGTTGGCAAATCTGCCAAGGTGATCATGTAGCTGGCTACTTGTGCGCCGGCACACAAGAACATCACCACCGCCGTGGTTTTGGCAGCTCGCACCAAGACCTCATGAATCTCAATGAGCTTCATTTCGCGATGAATGATCAAAGCCACGAACAAGGCATAAAAAGCAGCCACCACGGCAGCCTCGGTGGGCGTGAAGATGCCCGTCTTCATGCCACCGATGATGATGAGCGGCATGAGCAAGGCCCAGAAGGCTTTGCGGGTAGCGTGCAAGCGCTCAGTCAAGGGGAGTTTTTCGCCGTGAGGCAAATCCATGTCGCGCAGTTGAAGCTTCCAAGCGATGATCAAACCAATACCCATGATGATGCCGGGCACGATGCCAGACAAAAACAAAGAGGAGATGGATGTGTTGGTCGTCACGCCATAAATCACAAAGGGCATGGACGGCGGAATGATGGGTGCGATGATGCCGCCCGAGGCAATCAGGCCTGCCGAAGTGTGCATGGGGTAGCCCTGGCGTTTCATCATCGGCAACAAAATCGTGGCCAAGGCCGCAGTGTCTGCCAATGCAGAACCACTCATGCTGGCCATAAGTACAGCAGCGCCAATGGCCACGAAACCCAAACCACCGCGAATGTGGCCAACCCAAGCTTGGGCCATGTCGATGATGCGGCGGCTGATACCGCCGGAGTTCATCAACTCACCTGCCAAGATGAAGAACGGTACAGCCAAAAGCGGGAAGCTGTCCACGCCCGCGACCAAGTTTTGTGCGAGCAACTGGGTGTCCCAAAAGTCAAGCACCCATGCCATGCCTGCACCTGTGAGAACCAAGGCAAATGCCATGTTCAGGCCAATGCCCATGAGCAACAACATGCCCGCTGAAAAAACAATGAATGCTTGTGCTTCTGCTGTCATGCTGTTTACTCCACGTCCACGCCGTGGTCAAAATCCATCGGTTGGTTTTCAATCAATTCTTTGAGTGCCATCAAGCCAATGGCCAATGAGGACAACAACACGGGCAATGGCAGCAACCAATTGGGATAACCCAACACCACCGAGTTACTGGCAAAGCCCACATCCACTTGCTGCCAAGCGCCGCGGCCCAGCATTACACAGCTCAGAATCACCAAGCTACGAATCAAAATCGTCAAGCCTTGAATAGTTTTTGGATGATGGCGCAAGCTAGCAACAAAGCTAGTGAAGGCCATGTGCTCACCTGCTGGATAGGCTGCAGTAGCCCCAATGAACACCATCCATACAAACAGCAAACGCGAGAGTTCTTCACTCGCCGCAATGCCGCTGCCAAAACCGTAACGCAGCACCACATTGAAAAACACGGACACGGCCATGACACCCAAACACGCAGCCATCAGCACTTGTGCGAGTGCCTGACTGCGTGATGTCGTTGTACTTTCGCTCATACACACTCCTTAGCTTGTAACCAAGCGCACACCTGCGCTTGGATGGTTTCTATGCTTTGTGTGGCATCTACTGTGATGACACCCGATTCATTGATTGGCTTTTCTAATGCAGCAAATTGGCTGTCTACCAGCGCGGGTTGAAAGTAGTGACCAGGTCGTTGCGTGACACGTGCAATGGATTGCTCGCGCGTGAGGTCCAGATGCACAAACAGCAACCCTTGCACGCTTTGACGCAGACGGTCGCGATACGCCTTCTTCAATGCCGAACATGTCAGTACTGCGTGCGGCCCACGTTGTACCAATTCATTGGCCAACACATCTAGCCAACCTGCACGGTCTTCATCTGTCAGCGCAATGCATGCACGCATTTTGTTGACGTTCTCGGTTGGATGAAATTCATCCCCTTCGATCAACTGCCAATCCAAAGCATGCGACAAAGCTGCCGCGAAACTTGATTTGCCGCAACCGGCGACGCCCATGATGACGACAGGAGCATTCATCTTTGCATTTTGGATAGCGCTATCCCGTTCGAGTAAAAAGTAGAGAGCATTGGGTGAAAACGATCACCTACGCTGCTCTCGGATAGCGCTATCATAAATAAATCACAACTTCATTGACCTAGCAAAAACCCTAGCTGACATGAAATCTCCAAACACCCGCTCTCGTGCCACAGGCCGCGTCACGCTGGCCGATGTGGCCGCTTTGGCCAAGGTCAGTCCCATCACGGTGTCGCGTGCGTTACGTGGTGAACGTGCTGTGGCTAGTGATTTGACAGACCGTGTCAAAGCAGCCGCTTTAAAGCTGGGCTACACACCAGACCCAGCTGCGCGCGCCCTCGCCTCACGCCACAGCGACCACGTGGCGGTGTTGATTCCAATGTTGTCAAACAATCTATTTGTGGATGTCTTGGAGTCCATCCAAAAAACATTGCGTCACGCAGGCTATCAAACTCTCATTGGCATCACCCACTACAACACGCAAGAAGAAGAGCAACTCTTGCGTGAGCAATTGCAACATCGTCCTGCAGGCATCTTGGTCACAGGTTTAGACCGTAGCGATGCAGCGCGCGCGCTCATTGAGAAAAGCGGCATACCTTGCGTGCACATGATGGAGCTGGCCCAATCAGCCGACGTGAACAGTGTGGGCTTCTCGCAAACCCAAGCCGCCAGCACACTCACAGAGCATTTGCTAAGTCGTGGGCGACAACGCATTGCTTTTGCAGCTGCGCAGCTTGACCCACGCACCATGCAACGCTTGGAAGGTTGGCGCAAAACACTCAAAGCCGCGAAGTTGTACGACAAAGCGCTGAGTTACACCAACACATCAGCGTCTTCAATGGCTTTGGGCGGCGAGATGCTGCAACACATCATGGCCCACGACCCCAGCATTGATGCCATCTTTTTTTGTAACGATGACTTAGCACAAGGCGCATTGTTAGCCGCACAGCGCTTGAAAATCAAAGTACCGCAACAGTTGGCCATCGCGGGTTTCAACGACCTCACAGGCAGCGACCTTGTGGGCCCTGGCCTGACAACCATACGCACACCACGTGCAGCAATTGGCCAGGCGGCAGCCAAGATGCTATTAGCGTTGATGCGCGATGAAGACGTGGCCGCACCCAGTGTGGATGTGGGTTATGAGCTGATGGTGCGCGGCAGCACCTGAGCAAGGCTCAAGCACAAACACACCACACGCTCATTACAAACGCAAGCCAGATGCTTGATCAAACCAAGTCACGTGGTCAGCTTGAATCTCCAGTCCCACAGCATCACCCGGGCGCACTTGGGTTTGTGGCGCAGCACGCACCGTGACCTTGCCCGCTGCGGTATCGATCACCACATAGGTATCGGCACCTGTGGGCTCCACCAAGTTCACCACACCGCGCCATGCGGCGGCATCGTCCAAGCGGATGTGTTCTGGACGCAAACCAAGCAACGTGGGTTTGCTGGCGTTGTCGGGTGCAGTCAAAGCTAGGCCTGCACCCGCAATAGAGAACTGCCCAGAACCAGATGCCCTGCCCTCGATCAAATTCATCGTGGGTGACCCAATGAAGGTCGCCACATAAGTGTTCGCTGGTCGGTTGTAAATTTCATCGGGCGTGCCGAGTTGCTGCAACACACCGCCCTTCATAACGGCGATGCGGCTGCCCAAGGTCATGGCTTCGACTTGGTCATGCGTCACATACACACTGGTGATGCCACTGATCTGGTGCAAGCGCTTGATCTCGGCACGCATCTCAACGCGTAACTTTGCATCGAGGTTAGACAAAGGCTCGTCAAACAAAAACAGCTGCGGGTTACGCGCCAAAGCACGGCCCATGGCCACACGCTGACGCTGACCGCCCGAGAGCTGCGAAGGACGACGGTCTAGCAGATGCGCAATCTGCAACATGGCGGCCACTTCTGCAATGCGTGCTTGGCGCTCAGCCTTGGGCACTTTACGAATTTCTAATGCGAAGCCAATGTTCTCGGCCACACTCATCGTTGGGTAAAGCGCATAGCTTTGAAACACCATGGCAATGTCGCGTTGTGCAGGCGGCACGCCCACCACGTTACGGTCACCAATCGAGATGCTGCCCTCGGTCGGCTCTTCTAAGCCAGCAATGATGTTCAGTAAGGTTGACTTACCGCAACCCGACGGCCCCACCAAAATTAAAAACTCACCGGGTGCGACATCGATGTCGATGCGTTTGAGCACCTCGACCATGTTGTCACCCTTACCAAAGCACTTGCGAATGCCGCTAATTTTCAATGCTGAAGACATCTTTATCCTTTCACGGCGCCGGCTGTGAGCCCACGCACAAAATACCGTCCAGCCACCACATAAACCAACATGGTGGGCAGGCCTGCTATGAGTGCAGCCGCCATGTCTACGTTGTAGGCTTTGACGCTGCTGGTGGTGTTGGCCAAGTTGTTCAAACCTACGGTGATGGGTTTGGAATCGGCACCACTAAAGGCAACGCCAAACAAGAAATCGTTCCAAATTTGGGTGAACTGCCAAATCAAAGTCACCATCACAATCGGGGTAGACATAGGCACGATGATGCGAAAAAAAATCATCCAAAACCCTGCACCGTCCATGCGTGCCGCGTTCATCAAATCTTTGGGCACGGCTGCGTAGTAGTTGCGAAAGAACAAGGTGGTGCTGGGCAAGCCAGCCAGTAAATGAACAAATATCAAGCCAGCAATCGAGCTAGACAGCCCTAACCAACCCAACACTTGGCTCATCGGCAAAAGAACCACTTGGAATGGCATGAACACGCCAAACAGCAACAAGGCAAACAAGGTTTCGCTGCCGCGAAATTTCCACAGGCTCAGCACATAGCCATTGAGTGCGCCCCAAATTGTTGAAATCAGCACTGCAGGCACCGCCATCCACACCGAGTTCCAAAAGAACGGTTCTAAGCCTGAGCATTGCGCCCCCGTACAGGCTGTATCCCAAGCCAAGCGCCATGCATCGAAGTTCATCGCGCTTGGCAGGCTCACCAAGCTGTGCTGGCGAATTTCATCTGCGTCTTTCAAAGACGTGACCACCATCACATACAGGGGAGTCAAAAAGAAGGCTGCGCCAATCAACAACGTGACGTATAGCAACGCACGCGAGAGTATGTGCATCGAAAAGAACTTAGTGCTCATGGTTTTTACTCCGCAACTCGCTGTAAAGGTATGGCACCACCAACGCAGCTACCGTGGCCAGCATCATGGTGGCGCTCGCTGCACCTAAGCCAATTTGCCCACGCGTAAAGCTCATGGCATACATAAATGTGGCGGGCACATCGGTTGCATAGCCGGGGCCGCCTGAAGTGAGTGCCATGATGAGGTCGAAGCTCTTGATGGCCAGGTGCGAGAGCACCATCAAGGTTGAGAAAAATACCGGGCGCAAAGCTGGCAACACAATGCGCCAATAAATACGAGGCAGCGATGCACCGTCAATCTGTGCAGCTTTGATAATGCTGTCGTCAATGCCTCGTAAGCCCGCTAAGAACAAGGCCATCGCAAAACCAGCAGACTGCCAGATACCTGCAATGACCACGCAGTAAATAGCCATGTCACTCTCGACCAACCAGCTGAAAGTGAAGCTCTCCCAGCCCCAGTCGTGCATGAGTTTTTCTAAGCCCATGCTGGGGTTGAGCAACCATTTCCATGCCGTCCCCGTCACCACAAACGACAAAGCCATGGGGTACAGATACACCGTACGAATGAATCCTTCGGCACGCACTTTTTGATCAAGCAAGACGGCAAGGAACACGCCTAGAGCCATCGCACCGCCTACATAGCCGATGCCAAAGATGGCCAAGTTTTTCAGTGCAACCCACCAGCGGTCCATCTCCCACAGCTTGGCGTATTGCGCCAAACCCACCAATTCGTAATTGGGCAGCATGCGCGAAGCGGTGACTGACAACACACCGTTCCAAATCATGAAACCATAGATGAATGCAAAGCCCAGCACCAAGCCAGGGGCGAGCACCAATTTGGGTATCAACGCTTCTAAGCGATGCTTTTGCATCTAAATACCTCTTTTAAAAAACAAAAAAGGGAAAGGGTTACCCCTTTCCCAATCCCTCGTTCAACCTCGATTTACCACCACACTTCGTACTGAACGCCAGCGAGTGTTTGTGATGTGCGACCGTTGGCGCCAAAACCTGTGTTGGCGTTAGGTGTACCGGTTGCATCAGTCGTCGCAGAGTTGGCAGTTGCTGCTGCTGCATTCCAATTCGCGCGCGTCACGTAGAAGCGCAACTCAGGACGCGACCAAAAGTCTTGCGACATCGCAATGGTTGGCGCAATCGTAACTTTATTCAAACGTTGGGCGGCTTGGCTGTCACTGAACGATCGTGCAGTGGTGCCCGCTTCAACTAACATTTTGAAATTTTTGCTATACGCATAAGACATACGACCACCCAAGGATGTATCTTTAATCGTATAACTCACGTCATCCGCCTTGGTCGTTTGGTAACCCAAAATGGCTTGACCACCGAAACGACCGGATTGCCAAGTAATTGAATCAGCAATGCGGTTGGACTTTTTACCTGCGACTTGGTTAGCCAAAGCAGTCAGCCCTGTGTAGCTGTTATAAAAAGTATTGAACTGACCGTTCAATGCAGCATATCCGCTAGATGTTTGAATAAACAAACTGTTGGTCAAGCCCTTGGTCAAAAAGTCAGATTGGTTGTGATTCACAGAGAAGCCAGAACCACCGCTGCTTTTCAACCCTGACGTGCTCACAGAAGTCAGCATCATGCGGACTTTACCGCCAGGATTTGTGTTGATTTCTGAAACATCAACGTTCAAACGATTCGCTGATGTACCTGCGATCATTTTTTTATCAAAAGTGTCACCCGTTTGCAAAGATGCACCGACCTTCATGCTGCCCACAGACAAATCTGTGAAACCAGCGCCTTCGTTCACGCCATAGTCCAACAAGAACTTGTCCACGATGTGCACGTCTTGAATACGAAGACGGCGTTGGCCGGCCCACACCTTGGCTTCTGGTGCAAAGCTCAAACCGCCCACTTCAACAAAGGCTTGTTCAGTGCCCACAGCACCGTCATTCCATTTGGTCGGCATGTAGTCAAGTTTGTATTTCACGCCATCAACGTCAAATGTTTTGGCGATGTTGACTTCAACACCGTTGTCACCCTCGTTCCCCAAACGGTACTTTTGCAAGTCGCAGCCCAAGCTCAAGCCACCCTTGATTTGTTGATCTTTGTTGTAGCTGTACACACCACCGCCACGGCTGTAGCCTGTGACCTCTACACCACCCACGTCAGCAGCCAGAGTGCTGTCCCCAGGCAGCACAAAGCTGCAGCCACGCACGTTAATTTCATTTTCATTGTTTGTATCTCCAAGGTTTATGTTTCAACAGTCGAGCTGCTGCTTATTTGGTGGCCGCCGCGGCAACGAGACGTTTTTGACCTTCGTCAATACTGATCTTGTCGTCGTTCCAGAACTGACTCACCAAATCTTTGATTGCGCCTTCGGTCGCTGGCGAAATGGCCATGCCGTGAGCGACGGAGGGAACCAAGCCGCCGGTCTTGGCGGTGTCCACGAAGTCTTTGCTTGAGAGCTTGGCACAGTCATCAAACTTGGCCATCGACATGTTCAAACGCACAGGGATCGAGCCCTTGTTGAGGTTGAACACTTCTT
>CANGOY010000041.1 GCA_947455585.1 Comamonadaceae bacterium | reverse complement strand
ATTGCAGCCATGTACGCATTGTTTGAAGAAGCTGGAAAATTCCAGACGGGCCGCATTCTTTCCGAAGCGGATAGCTCAGCCCAAATTGAGCTGGAATCCGGCAAACGGGTCAAGGTCAAGGCCGCCAATTTACTGCTCAAGTTTGAGAAACCCTCGCCCGCAGATTTGGTGCGTGATGCGCAGGCCTTAGGCGCCACCATCGAACTCGACCTCGCGTGGGAATTTGCCCCCGAAGACGAGTTTGGCTTTGCCGACCTTGCCCGCGAATACTTCAGCGCACAAGCCACCCTGACCGAACAAACGGCTGCGCTGTTTCGCCTGTTCGAAGCACCACACTACTTTCGCCGCGCAGGCAAAGGCCGCTTCAAAAAGGCCTCTGCCGAAGTGATTGCACAAGCACTGGCAGGCATCGAAAAGAAAAAACAAATCCAAGCGCAAATCGAAGGCTGGGCGGCCGAACTGGGACAAGGCACTTGCCCTGCACCTATTCAGACGCAGCTCTACAAAATCTTGTTCAAGCCCGACAAGAACGCCCCCGAATACAAAGCCGTGGTCGAAGCGGCACGCGCCACACACACTGCACCGCTCGCTTTGCTGCAAAAAGCTGGCGCCATCAACTCCGCCTACCAGTTCCATTGGCAGCGCTTTTTGTTTGACAACTTCCCCAAGGGCACTGGCTTTCCTAACTTGCAAGCCCCAGCCATTGCCGACGAGTTGCCACTGGCGAATGTGCAGGCCTACTCGATTGACGATTCGCAAACCACCGAGATTGACGATGCTTTGTCAGTGCAAGGCTTAGGCACAGGCACTGTCACGCTGGGCATTCACATCGCCGCGCCTGCACTGGCATTGAAGCCAGGCGACGCGATTGACCAACTGGGCCGCCAGCGTTTGTCCACCGTCTACATGCCAGGCTACAAAATCACCATGCTGCCCGACGATGTGGTGCAAAGTTACACCCTACAAGAGGGACGCGACTGTCCTGCTGTGTCGTTGTACGTCACCTTTGACGAAGCCTCGCTCGCGCTGCAAAACACCGAGACGCGCGTGGAGCGTGTGCCCATCGCCGCCAACTTGCGCCACGACCAGCTCGACGCCATCGTCACCGAAGCTTGGCTGAAAGACGACAGCTTCACACACGCCGCTGACGTGGTTGAGCCCGCTATGCCACGCACACAACTCGCGTTCATGTTTCGCTTGGCCCAACACCTCAAAGGCCAACGCGAAGTGGTGCGCGGCAAGCCCGAAAACTTCAACCGCCCCGACTACAACTTCCGCTTAGTTGGCAACGATGGGCATGAACCCAAAGGCGACGAGCAAGTGCAAATCAGTATTCGCCAACGCGGCGCGCCCCTCGACCTGATGGTGGCCGAAGCCATGATTTTGGCCAACAGCACGTGGGGCAATTGGATGGCCGAACTCGGCGTACCCGGCATTTACCGCAGCCAAGCCAGCTTGCTGCCCGGCGTCAAAGTGCGCATGGGCACCAAGGCTTTGCCACACGCTGGCATTGGCGTGCCCAGCTACGCATGGAGCACCTCGCCCCTGCGCCGCTATACCGACCTCGTTAACCAATGGCAAATCATTGCCTGCGCCAAACATGGCAGCACGGCAGCGTTGGCTGCACCGTTCAAACCCAAAGATGCCGAGCTGTTCTCCATCATCTCGGCATTTGATGGTGCTTACGGCGCGTACAACGCCTACCAAAACGGCATGGAGCGTTTTTGGACGCTGCAATATCTGAAACAACACAACATCACCGAGCTCAGCGCCACGGTGTTCAAAGCCTTTCCGGGTCAACCACCCATGGCGCGCGCTGATGACTTGCCTTTGGTCTTGCCCGTGTTGGGTGGCGGCGACTTGCCACGCGGCGTACGCGTGCAGATTCGTTTGAGTGATGTAGACGACATCAGCCTCGACATCAGCGGCCATTTGCTACACATCTTGGAGGCCGACGCCCCGTCGAGCGCCGAGCAAACCGAGATGACAGACGACGAAGACGACAGCGCCGCAGGACCCATTGCCTTGGCGATGGATGTGAACGAGGCACCCACGACGGAAGGCACTGCTGCGTGATGGCCTCGCGTGTGTCATTGAAGCATTGGTCATGGCGGCATTGGTCAAGGCTGCAAAAAGCCTTGTTCATTTCGTTTGCCATTCACGGCGCTTTGCTCACGCTGCGCATTGCAGCGCCTGAACGCTTTGACCGCTTGTTCAGCGATGCACCGTTGGACGTAATTTTGGTCAACACACGCGCCAAAGCAGATGCACCCGACAAAGCCCAAGCCTTGGCGCAAACGCAGCTGGCCGGTGGCGGTGAACAAAAAAGCGGCCGTGCTGCCTCCCCCCTGCCCACAGCTGCCACCACCTCAGTGGGTGACATGGCCGAGTCTATGCAGCGCCAAGTAGCCGCCATGCGCAAAGAGCAATCGCTGTTGTTGGCACAAGTGAAAAACTTGCTCGCCCAACTGCCCACACCACAGCCGCAAAAATCAAAAGCTGAGCAAGACGCGATTGAGCAAAAGCGCCGTCAGTTGCTCAAGCTCTTGGCAGAGATTGAAGAACGCATCAACCAAGACAACGCTCGCCCACGCAAACACTACGTGAGCCCCGCCACCAAGCAAGTGGCCTATGCGCTGTATTACGACACGCTGCGCCGCAAGATTGAAGACCGTGGCACACGTTACTTCCCTGCCACCAACGGCGGTCAAAAGCTCTACGGCGAATTGACCATGATCATCACCGTCAACAACGAGGGCCGCGTGCTGGCCACCGAAGTCGTGCAAAGCTCGGGCCAAGCCGACCTCGACCGTCGTGCCCAAGCCATTGCCACAGCCGCAGGTCCGTTTGGTGAATTCACCGAAGAGATGCGCAAGCAAGCCGACCAACTGGCCGTGGTGTCGCGCTTCATCTTCAGCCGCGACAACACCTTGCAAACACGCGGCGGCGAAGCTCGATGAACACCACACGCTTTCGCCCATGGCTGCGCTGGCTATTGCTGGTGATGGTCGCTTGGTTAGGCCTACAAGTTTTCTTCTTAGCCCGCATTGCGGTCATGGCACGTGTAGCGCCTGAGTCCACTTCTTTTGAACGCTCAGAGGCGTGGCGTATCGTCAACACCAAAGACCGTTTGCGCTGGCGACAAGACTGGGTGCCTTACAACCAAATTTCCAATAACCTCAAGCGTGCGGTGATTGCGTCTGAAGACGACATCTTTGCGCAGCACGATGGCGTGCAATGGGATGCGATTGAAAAGGCTTGGGCCAAAAATGCCAAAGCTGAATTGCAAGCCAGTAAAAAAGCGCAAGGCAAAGCTGCACCCAAAGTGGTGGGTGGCTCCACCATCACGCAGCAACTGGCCAAGAACTTGTTTCTGTCAGGCGAGCGCACCTTCATTCGCAAAGGCCAAGAGTTTGTGCTGACCGTGATGTTGGAAGCCGTGTTGGGCAAGCAGCGCATCTTAGAGATTTACCTCAACCATGTGGAATGGGGTGAAGGCATTTTTGGCGCAGAAGCAGCCGCGCAACATTATTTTCAAAAGCCCGCATCGCAACTCACGCCTTGGGAGGCCGGCCGCTTGGCAGTCATGCTGCCGCGCCCCAAGCATTACCAAAAGTTCCCGCAGTCTGAATACCTGTCGGGCCGTACCGAAATTATTTTGATGCGCATGGGCAGCGCACAACTGCCTTAATGCGCATCCTTGGCATTGATCCTGGCCTTCGCACCACCGGCTTTGGCGTGGTGGAAAAGCACGGCAGCCAATTGCTGTACGTGGCCAGCGGCACCATCAAAACCAACAAAGAAGTCCAAGGTAATTTGGCTGAGCGTTTAAAGGTGTTGTTTGATGGCATTCACGAAGTGGCAGACCGCTATAAGCCAGATACCTCTGCGATTGAGATTGTGTTTGTCAACGTCAACCCGCAAGCCACTCTGTTACTAGGTCAAGCGCGTGGCGCGTGTATCACTGCCTTGGCCACCTGTAACTTGCCGGTAGCCGAATACACCGCGCTGCAAATGAAGCAAGCGGTGGCTGGTCACGGCCTAGCCAAAAAAGAACAAGTGCAAGAGATGGTCAAACGCTTGCTCAACTTGCCGGGCCTACCGGGGCCAGACGCGGCCGATGCATTGGGCATTGCCATCACGCATGCACATGCGGGTCATTCCATGGCTAAGTTGGCAGCGGCCACCGAGTTGCAGCGCAGCACCAGTGGCATGTACAAAGCGGGCCGCAGCCGCTAAAAATTAAGCGCTGGCAAGTTCAACTCGACCAACGCACCACCATCCATGGCATTGGTGATGCTCAAACTTCCGCTGTGTTTTTCAGCAATCGTTTTTGAGATAGATAGCCCCACACCCAAGCCATCTTTTTTGCTCGTCACAAAAGGCATGCCGATGTTGTGCTTTAGCTCCTCCGACAAGCCTGGTCCACTGTCACGGACTCGCAAAACAACACGTTGATCCTGCCTATCCAAGGATACGAATATTTTCCGAACTTGGCGGTCCGCCAAAGCCTGCATGGCGTTGCGGTAAACGTTCAGGACAATTTGTGAGAGCTGAACTCGGTCACCCGACACCACACATTCTTCTTGTTCGAAATCCCATTCAAATTCAATTTTCTCAATTCGAATTTCATGCAGCAGCAGTTGTTTGACATCACGCACCAACAGCTTCATATCCACAGGTTCAAAGTCATCATGCGTCGGACGGATGAAATTACGAATGCGGTCAATCAACTGCCCCGTTCTGGCAGCATTGCGTTCGATGTCTTCAATCGATTCGCTCAGGGCTTTGGCATCAATATGGTTTGAGGTCAGACTGCTTTTCACAGCATGTGCATCCATCAAAATTGCAGTCAAGGGTTGACTCAACTCATGCGCAAATGAGTACGACATGACCCCCAAAGTGCGCTGTCGTTCGAGTTGCGCGATTTGCTCGCTCAAACGAAAACTTTCCTCTTGGCGCGCACGTTCTGCTGTGGCTTGCATTTCTTTTTTCGTGGTGCGCTCCATGGCAATGCCAACGAAGCTAAAGTTCCCTAAAACAGAAACCATGAAGCCACTGAAGCCGACCAGCAAACTATCCGCACCTTGTGCCACAACATCAGGCTCGGTAAAACCAAACAGCATGCGCAACATGCGAATCAACATCATCACAGCAGCAATGCCATACACCACAGAAAGCCATCTCCCACTTTTTAAATCGTAGTCAAGCGATATACGCCTAGCCAAATAAGAGATGTACGCAAAATCAACAACGAAAAACAAAACCGACCAAGCAAAACGCAAGTGTGCGTTTTCCAAAACGATTCGGAAATACTCGAAGATCGCCAACCAAGCGGCAACCAACAACACCATATAGCGAACGTGCCAATTCAACTTCAATGCATGTCGCAGCGCAGAGGCTTGAATCAAAATGGCCATCCATGCCAAAGCATTGGCCACGGTGTAAGACACCCATGCAGGAACAAAGGGCCTCAAGCCAATCAAGAGCAACCCAATGGCCAGCAACTCACCACCCACACACCACAAAACAATCGTTTTCGTCGGCTGATTGGACAGAGCCAACCAAACCGCAATCGGCAGCATGATGTACAAAAAACTCAGGACGAGAAAAATAGTGGGCGTATGAAACTGCATGTTCTCAAGCCCTTCTCACCGTGCGGTGATATCGATAACGTTTTTACCAAGCGGGCGCGAGTTGCGCCAAACCTTGAGGTGCTTTGCGAGCATCGTCAAAGGTGACAACCTCATAGGCATCTGGCTGACTCAGCAGCTCACGCAGCAGCAAGTTGTTCATGGCGTGGCCCGACCGAAACGCCACATACGAGGCCAACAAAGGTTTGCCAATCAAAAACAAATCGCCCATGGCATCGAGGATTTTGTGTTTTACAAACTCGTCGTCATAGCGCAAGCCGTCGCTGTTCAACACCTTGTAGTCGTCCATCACGATGGCGTTGTCCAAGCCGCCGCCCAAGGCCAAGCCATTGGCACGCATCATTTCCACATCGCGTGTAAAGCCAAAGGTGCGTGCGCGTGCAATGTCGCGCGTGTAGTCGTTGACGTCCATGTCAAACACCACGCTTTGACCGGTCGAGTCCACCGCGGGATGGCGGAAATCAATTTCGAAGCTGAGCTTGTAGCCATGATGCGGGTCGAGTCGCGCCCACTTCACATTGGCGCCCTCGCCTTCACGCACTTCTACCGTTTTCAACACGCGGATGAAACGCTTGGGCGCGTTTTGCTCCACGATGCCCGCACTTTGCAGCAAGAACACAAACGACGAAGCAGACCCATCAAGAATGGGCACTTCTTCTGCCGTGATGTCGATGTAGAGATTGTCAATGCCAAGGCCTGCACAGGCCGACATCAAATGCTCCACCGTGAACACCTTCGCTCCGCCATTGGAAATGGTCGACGCCAAACGCGTATCCGTCACTGCCGTGGCTGTGATGGGAATATCGACAGGCTGCGGCAAATCCACCCGACGGAACACGATGCCCGTGTCGGGTTGAGCTGGGCGCAGTGTCAGCTCCACGCGTTGACCGCTGTGAAGACCAACACCTACCGCCTTGGTGAGGGATTGCAGGGTTCTTTGTTTAAGCACAATGAGATTTTAGTGAATCCCCCGCTCGGGGGTGATTCACATATTTAATCGCAGTGATTAATGAATCTCAATCTGCTTGCTTGCGCAAGAAGGCTGGGATTTCGTAGTCGTCCATGCCGCCGGAAGACAAGGCATCGACCTTGGCAGCTGCCGAGGTGCGGTTGCCGCGCCACACGGCGGGAGAGTTCATGGAATCGTAGTTGGGTTGTGCAGCAGCAGAGCCAATTCCCAAACCGCTGGCCAAACCAGCCAAGCCACCCGTGGCAGCAGCCAACACGCCAGCAGGCGATGCATTAGGTGCTTGTGTGGTGGGGAAGCCCACGCCGTCCGTACCTGTGCGCAACACTTGCAACTGAGGTGCAGCACGGCGGCTGCCGGCCAAACCTGTGGCCACCACGGTGACGCGAATTTGGTCGCCCAAGTTTTCGTCGTAAGCAGTACCGTAAATCACATGTGCGTCTGGCGAAGCAAACTTGCGAATCGTGTTCATGGCTTCGCGAGACTCAGACAACTTCAAGCCGCCCTTGGCTGCGGTGATCAACACCAACACGCCCTTGGCACCCGACATGTCTACGCCTTCGAGCAATGGGCAAGCCACCGCTTGTTCAGCCGCGATGCGCGCACGGTCTGGGCCGCTGGCCGCTGCTGTGCCCATCATGGCTTTGCCGGTTTCGCTCATCACGGTGCGCACGTCTTCAAAGTCGACGTTCACCAAAGCTTCGACGTTGATGATTTCAGCAATACCGCCGACCGAGTTTTTCAACACGTCGTTGGCAAATGCGAAGGCTTGGTCTTGGCTGGCGTCTTCGCCCAACACATCCATCAGCTTTTCGTTCAACACCACAATGAGTGAGTCGACGTTGGCTTCGAGTTCAGCCAAACCGGCTTCAGCGTTGCCCATGCGACGGCTGCCTTCAAACTCGAATGGCTTGGTCACCACGCCGACGGTCAAGATGCCCATCTCGCGTGCCACGCGTGCTACCACAGGGGCGGCACCTGTGCCCGTGCCGCCACCCATACCAGCGGTGACGAACAGCATGTTGGTGCCTTCCAGCGCCAAGCGGATGTCGTCAATCGCGGCTTCTGCGGCTTCACGGCCGCGCTCTGGCTTGCTGCCAGCGCCTAGGCCGCTAGAGCCCAGTTGAATGACTTTATGCGCATTGCTCACGCGCAGTGCTTGTGCGTCGGTGTTTGCCGTCACGAACTCGACGCCTTGAACGCCAGAGCTGATCATGTGTTCAACAGCGTTGCCGCCGCCGCCGCCCACGCCAATGACTTTAATTTGGGTGCCTGAGTTGAATGCTTCAACTTCGATCATTTCGATGCTCATGATGTTTCTCCTAATCTAAAAATTTTGCAGTTGCCTAAGTCGTTTATTTTTTGCTTGTAGTTCATCGCGCTCCTTCTACGAGGGTGGCGCGTTGGGCGCACAGGTTCGACATCGTCGATGCCTGTACGGTCGCTGCGGCGGGCTACCCCGCGCAAGGTAAAGCAAGGTTTGAGGAATCATGTTTAAAAGTTCCCCACAAACCAGTCTTTGAGACGGTCCATCAACGAATTGACCGACCCACTCTTTTGTGAAACTTTGAAGCCGCGTTGGCGGTCCACACCAGCCTCAGCCAGTAAGCCCATCACCGTGGCAGCACGTGGCTGCGACACCATGTCGGCCAAGGCGCTGCTGTACTGAGGTACACCGCGACGCACGGGCTTCAAGAAAATGTCTTCACCCAACTCGACCATGCCCGGCATGACCGCGCTGCCACCCGTGAGCACAATGCCCGACGACAACACTTCTTCGTAGCCCGAGTCGCGAATGACTTGCTGCACTAGTGAGAAGATTTCTTCCACGCGCGGCTCAATCACACCAGCCAAAGCTTGACGGCTCAACATGCGTGGCGTGCGGTCACCCAGGCCCGGCACTTCCACTTGCACGTCTGGGTCGGCCAACAGTTGTTTGGCATAGCCAGATTCAATCTTGATTTCTTCAGCGTCTTTGGTAGGTGTGCGCAAAGCCATCGCAATGTCACTGGTGATCAAGTCACCGGCAATAGGAATGACTGCGGTATGGCGAATCGCACCGTTGGTGAAGATGGCCACGTCGGTCGTGCCCGCTCCAATATCGACCAAGGCCACGCCCAGTTCGCGTTCATCGTCAGTCAACACCGACATGCTGGAGGCCAATGGGTTGAGCATCAGGCGGTCCACGTCCAAGCCGCAACGACGCACGCACTTGATGATGTTTTCGGCCGCGCTTTGCGCGCCGGTGACGATGTGCACTTTGGCTTCTAAGCGGATGCCACTCATGCCAATGGGCTCGCGCACGTCTTGGCCATCAATCACAAACTCTTGCGGCTGTACCAGCAGCAAACGTTGGTCAGTGGAGATGTTGATGGCTTTGGCAGTTTCCACCACGCGAGCCACATCGGCGGCGGTGACCTCTTTGTCTTTCACCGCCACCATGCCGGTGGAGTTGATGCCACGAATGTGGCTGCCAGTGATGCCTGTGTACACGCGCGTAATTTTGCAATCAGCCATCAACTCGGCTTCTTTCAAAGCTTGCTGAATGCTTTGAACTGTCGCGTCGATGTTGACCACCACGCCACGCTTCAAACCGTTGCTGGGGGCCACGCCTAGGCCTGCGAGCTTGAGCTCACCATCGGGCAACACTTCGGCCACGACCACCATGACCTTGGCTGTGCCAATGTCTAAGCCGACCACCAAATCTTTGTACTCTTTTGCCATAACAGCCTCGTTCTTTCTCTTCTTCTGCTCGTTAGCGTTTGGCGGACACGTCTTGCGTGCTCACCCCGCGCAAACGAAGCGCATAACCGTTGTCGTGTCGCAAATCTGCAGACTCAATCGCTGACGCCTTGCGGCCCAGCTTGTGCGTCACTTGCGCCAAGGTTTGTGATACACGCTGCACGCGCACCATCACGTCATCCACACTGCCGCGTCCCAACTCAATCACTGCGCCGTGTGCCAACTTGGCACGCCAGCTGCCGCGGTCGGTCAGCGCCAAACTGTCGAGCGACAGCGTCAAATCTTTCAGCACAGGGGCCAGTGCCAAATACATCTCCAACACTTGTTGCGATTGGCTGTCAGGCCCACTCAGGCGCGGCATTTTGTCGTCGTCCAAATCGCCCACATTGGCTTCAAACACTTCGCCATAGCTGTTGACCATGCGCTGCTCGCCATCGTCACCCCAGTAAGCGACGGGCTTGTGCTCTTGCAGCGTCACGCGCAAGCGGTTAGGAAACTCACGCTGCACCGAAGCCAAACGCACCCAAGGCACGCTTTCAAACGCGTTGCGCACACGACCCAAATCGGCTGTGAAGAAATTGCCGGTGAACTTGGTCACCACATTGGCGCGCAAGGTCACTTCGTTGTTGTGCTCGACATCACCCTTGACGGTGATGCCACGCAATGCAAACGCTGGCAACTGCACCAAAGCCCACACACCCGCCACCAACGCACCCACGACCAAACCCACAAACATGAGCGAAGCCGCCATGTGCATGAGCTTGACGTCGAGCGGCACCGCCACCGAGGCATTCACCTCGGGACGGGGTCGCATGTGGGTGTAGCGCGTGGTCATACGGCTTTAGAGCTTCCGGGATGGTCGAGCGTGGCGCTCTCAAGCAACATCAAGCACAGGTCTTCGTAACTGATGCCTGCGGCACGTGCTGACATGGGCACTAACGAATGACTGGTCATACCGGGCGATGTGTTCATCTCTAGCAAAAACGGTTTGCGGTCAGAGGCGCGCAACATGATGTCGGCACGGCCCCAACCACGGCAGCCCAAGGCGCGATACGCGGCCACCACCAAACGTTGAATTTCTTGCTCTTCGGCTTCAGGTAAACCGGATGGGCAGTGGTACTTCACATCGTCTGTGAAGTACTTGTGGTTGTAGTCATACGCGCCATCGGGTGCCGCAATACGCACCACGGGCAATGCACGGGCATTCGGGCCGTTGCCCAAAATGGGGCAAGTCAGCTCTTCGCCTGTGATGAATTCTTCTGCCAACAAATCGGGGTCGTACTGGGTAGCCAACTCAGCGGCTGCTGTGATGTCGCCAGCTTGCGTGACTTTGCTCATGCCAATCGATGAGCCTTCGCGGGGTGGCTTGACGATCAATGGCAAACCCAACTTGGCTGGGATGGCTTGGATGTTGTCTGCCGTTTGGTCTTCGGGTGACAACCACACGTACCCTGGTGTCGACAAGCCGACGGCACTCCACACGCGTTTGGTCATCACTTTGTCCATCGCCATGGCAGAAGCCATAACGCCTGAGCCGGTGTAGGGAATGCCCAGCAACTCCAACGCACCTTGCACGGCACCGTCTTCACCATAGCGACCATGCAAGGCGATGAAAGCGTGTGTGTAGCCTTCGCGTTTGAGCTCATCCAAGCTGCGCTCGGCGGGGTCAAACGCATTGGCATTCACACCCTTGATTTGCAAAGCCTTGAGCACGCCGCTGCCTGACATGATGGACACATCACGTTCGGCAGACAGGCCACCCAT
>CANGOY010000040.1 GCA_947455585.1 Comamonadaceae bacterium | reverse complement strand
TTGGCCAAGGGTTTGATGCGTTCGACCAAGGCATCGCCTGCGACGATGTCGACGCCGGCGTCTTTGTAGGAAAGGGGTTTGTTCATAGTGAAGAGGTGCTGGGGCGCTGCCAAGATGGGCGTGGATTGTGCGCCGATAGAATCAAACTGTAATTTTAAAGCCAACACCTCCACACGCTGTATGCAATTCACCCCCGCTCAACAACACGCCCTAGCTTGGACCGGCCTCTCGGCTGTGGTCGCGCTGGTTTTGTGGCTGCTGGGCCCTGTGCTCATGCCGTTTGTGGTGGCGGCTGTGTTGGCCTATGTGCTGAGCCCTTTGGTGCGCGGCTTGCATCGTGTGTGTGGCAGTCGTTTGCCCCGCTTGGTGGCAGTGGTATTGGTCGAAGTGCTGTTTTTGTTGCTTCTGGTGGCGTTGTTCACCTTGCTGATCCCTATCTTGGCGCAAGAGCTGCCCCGCATGCGCGACCAAGTACCCGTGTTGGTCGAGCGCCTGCAAACCGACATCGTGCCTTGGCTGCAAGCCAAAGGCATTCATGTGATGCTGGACAGTGCCAGCATCAAAGCCTTTGTGTTGCAAACCTTCAGCACCTCGTTTGATGATGGCTTCAAGCAAGCGCTGACCTCTTTACGCATTGGCGGCAGCGTCGCGCTGGCTTTGATTGGCAACCTCGTGCTGATTCCCGTGGTGCTGTTTTATTTGTTGGCCGATTGGCAACGCGTGGTGCGCCACGTAGAGGCTTTGGTGCCGCTGCCAGCGCGTGGTGCTTACGACAGCTTTGTGGCCGAGTGCGACGACGTTTTGGGCCAATACCTGCGTGGCCAGTTGTCGGTCATGGCGTTGCTTGCGGTTTATTACAGCGTTGCCCTGTGGGCGTTTGGTTTGGAATTGGCTTTTCCCATTGGCGTGTTCACAGGTTTGGCGGTGTTCGTGCCTTATGTGGGTTACGGCGTGGGTTTAGCCTTGGCTATCCTGGCCGGTGTGCTGCAGTTTGCGCCCAGCGAGGCACTGTTGATGGTCGCGGTGGTGTATGGCTTAGGCCAGCTCATTGAAAGCTTTGTACTCACGCCCCGTTTGGTGGGTGAGCGCATTGGCTTGCACCCGCTGCATGTGATTTTTGCTTTGATGGCCTTTGGCCAGTTGTTTGGTTTTGTCGGCGTGTTGGTGGCTTTGCCTGCTAGCGCCGTCTTGCTGGTGGCCATTCGCCGCTTGCGTGCGCAGTACCAAGCCAGCGCTTTGTACCGTGGTGTTTGAGTGCAGATGAAGCAAATCGCACTCGACATCGGTTTGGCCCCGGGCCCAACACTTAAAAATTTCTTCGCAGGTCCCAACCTTGCCGCGCTGCAACACATGCAGCTGTGGATGGGCAGCGACAAACGCTCACCGGTCCCCACTTATGTGTGGGGCGAAAGCGGCAGCGGCAAAACCCATTTGTTACGCGCCGTGCAAGCCACCTTGCGCGACCAAGGCTGCGCCGTGGGTTGGATGGATGCGTCAGTGACCGAGCCCACCGCGTTTGAAGAGTCGTGGCGCGTGGTCATCTTGGACGATGTGCACCTTTACACAGCAGTGCAGCAACACGCTGCATTCAATTGGTTTGTCAACGCCACCACGCCCAGCGACGGGCAGCAGCGTTGGGTGTTGGCCGCAGGCAGCGTGCCGCCTAGCGACTTGGCCTTGCGCGAAGACTTGCGCACGCGTTTGGGCTGGGGTCATATTTTTCAATTGCAGGTGCTCAGCGAGCCTGAGCGCCGTGCCGTGCTGCGCCAGCAGGCCGACGACAGAGGCGTGTTTTTGAGCGACGAAGTGATGGACTTCATGCTCAACCGTTTCAGCCGCGACCTCAGCAGCCTCATTCAACTCCTCGACCAACTCGATGGCTACGCCTTGCAAACGCAACGCGCCATCACCATCCCGTTGATCAAAGCCATGCTGGAAGCCATGTGATGAAACTCGCCTTATTTGACCTCGACCACACCCTGTTGCCGATTGATTCTGACCAATCGTGGGGCGAGTTCACCGTGCGTTTGGGCTGGCATGAGCGTGATGCGTTCATCAAGCGCAACGACGAGTTTTATGCCCACTACCAAGCAGGCACTTTGGATATTCACGATTACGTGCGTTTTGCGTCTGAGGCGTTTTGCCTGCGCGGCCCAGAGGTGGCAGCCGAGGCCCATGCGCAATTCATGCGCGAAGTCATTCAGCCTGCCATCCGTCCCGAGGCTTTGGCTTTGGTGCAAAAGCACCGTGATGCGGGTGACCGCGTCATCATCATCACTGCCACCAATGAGTTTGTGACCCGCCCGATTGCCAAGGCCTTTGGGGTGGACGAGCTCATTGCGGTGGAGCTGGTACGCGACGCCAAGGGCTGGTTCACCAACGAAATCAGTGGCGTGCCGACCCTGCGTGAAGGCAAAGTGCAACGTCTGCAACAATGGCTCATACGCGAAGGCTTGGACTGGGCCGATGTAGAGACCACCTTCTACAGCGATTCCCGCAACGATTTGCCCCTGTTGGAGCGCGTCAACCACCCCGTGGCGACCAACCCCGACAACACACTGCGCGCCGTGGCTTTAGAAAAAGGCTGGCCGATTTTGGAACTGTTCCCAAAACAATGATCAAACAATTCATCAACAAGCTGATGGGCAAGTCGCCCGCCAGCACGCTGCCCAACTTAGGCAAACGCCATGTGGTGCCTGCCAAGGTGCACGGCATCAACGTCGACTGGGTGGACGAACGCGCCCTGAACGTGGTGCGTACCCTGCAAGACCGTGGCTTTGAAGCCTACATCGTGGGTGGTGCTGTGCGCGATTTGTTGTTGGGGCTAAAACCCAAAGACTTTGACGTTGCCACCAACGCCACGCCCGAGCAAGTCAAAGCTGCATTCCGACGCGCCTTCATCATTGGCCGACGCTTTCGCATCGTGCACGTGGTGTACGGACGAGGCCGTGAGCATGAAGTGATTGAGGTGTCCACCTTCCGTGCGCACCTAGACAATACCGAAGCCGAGCAAGTCAAAGGCAACGAACGCAGCAGCAAACAAGAGCTGGCCAACATGAAACACGCCGTTGACGCCAGCGGCCGCGTGCTGCGGGACAACGTGTGGGGCCCGCAAGACCAAGACGCGGCGCGCCGCGACTTCACCATCAACGCCATGTATTACGACCCCGAAACGGGCAACGTGATCGACTACCACGGCGGCATTGCCGACGCGAAGAAAAAAGTCATCCGCATGATTGGCGACCCTGCCACGCGCTACCGCGAAGACCCTGTGCGCGTGATTCGCGCGGTGCGTTTTGTCGCCAAGCTCTCGGTCTTGGGTTTCAAGATGGAAGCCAAGACGGCTGCACCTTTGAAGCGCGCTGCCAAGTTGCTGGCCGATGTGCCGCAAAGCCGCTTGTTTGACGAAATGCTCAAGCTCTTGCAAACCGGTCACGCGTTGGCCAGCATTGAGCAGCTAAAGCTACAAGGCTTGGCCAAAGGTATTTATCCGCTGCTCGATATCGTGGTGGCGCGTTCAGACGAACAGTTTGTGACTACCGCGCTCAACGACACCGACCGTCGTGTGGGCGAGGGCAAGCCCGTGGCCCCTAGCTTCTTGCTGGCGTGTGTGTTGTGGTCGGATGTGCGCGAAACCTGGGCGCATCGCAGCGTCAAGCAGCCATCGTTTCCCGCGCTGCAAGACGCGATTGACGAAGTGTTTGACTCTCGTATTGGCGATGTGTCGGGGCGCGGCAAGCTCGGCGCGGACATGCGCGAAATTTGGATGATGCAGCCGCGCTTTGAAAAGCGCACAGGTAGCGGCCCTTGGACCTTGGTGGACCAAGCGCGTTTCCGTGCTGGCTTTGACTTCATGCGTTTGCGTGCCGATGTGGGCGAGGTGGATGAAGCCTTGTCGGATTGGTGGCAAGAGTTCAGCGTGGCCAGCGACAGCGAGCGCGAAGACCTGTTGCAGCAAGTGCGCCAAGAACAACAAAAAGCCCAGCGCGCACCCCGCGTGCATGCGGTGCGTCGTGCGCCAAAGCCCGAGAGTGAGGACCCACGTTTCCGTGAGGTGGGGTCCGAAGGTGCTAACGGTGGTGAAGATGGCGCCGCATCGCCCGCCAAAAAACGTCGTCGCCGCCGTCGCAAGCCCACGGGCGAAGCCGGTGGCTCACCTGCCGCCGAATAAGCAGAGGCTTCGCCATGTCAGCAACACCCGTCATGGCGTGTGTGGCCCTCGGCGCCAACTTGGGCGACGCGGTGGCCACCGTGCAGCAAGCCTTGCGCGATGTGGCGGGCTTGCCTGAGACTCAGCTGCTTGAGGCATCATCGCTCTACCGCAGCACGCCTTACGAGGCGCAAGGTCCAGACTTCATCAATGCGGTGGCCTTGGTGCAAACTCAGCTCAGTCCGCTCGCGTTGCTGCACGCCTTGCAAGCGCTAGAGCTGCAAAGCGGTCGTGAACGTCCTTACAAAAACGCCCCGCGTACCTTAGACCTTGATCTGATTTTTTATGGTTATGTGACTTTCGCAATGCCTGAGCTGACCTTGCCGCACCCGCGCTGGCATGAGCGCGCATTTGTGTTGCTGCCTTTGGCTGAGGTGTGGCCCGAGCGGGTGAGCGCCTTACAGATAGCGGCCGTGCAAGGCCAAACCATTCAACGCATCAACCTTTAGGCACATCAGAGTTTCCTCGCCTTACCGCACTGTAGGGCGTGCTTTTGGTAATTGCCTGTGCGCTGCGATTACACTAATCTGTCATTTAATCGTCACAAATAAGCCATCCACAGGAGCTAGCCATGCTGTTTGGAAAATTGTTGCCCACCGAAGGCAATTTTTTCGTCATGTTCAATCAACACGCTGACCGCATCGTTGAGGCCTCACATGCTTTTTCTAATTTGGTGGCCAACTATGGCGATCCCATTCTTCGCGAAAAATACAGCCAAGAAGTAGACAACGCCGAGCGTGGCGCTGACCGCATCACGCATGAATGCAACGTGGCCATCCACAAAACATTCATCACCCCGATTGACCGCGAGCAAATCCACTCCTTGATCAACACCATGGACGACGTGGCTGACTTGATTCAAGACACCGCCGAAACCATGGCTTTGTACGACGTGCGCGTCATGAACGAAGAGATCGTGCGTTTGACTGATTTGAGCGTCAAGTGCTGCGAGCGCCTGCGCGATGCTGTGTACTTGCTGGAAAAAATCTCTGACAACAACACGGCTGAAGCCGCGTTGAAAACCTGTGAAGAAATTGACAAGCTCGAGTCAGATGCTGACCGCGTGATGCGCAGCGCCATGAGCAAGTTGTTCCGTGAAGAGCCCGATGTGCGCGAAGTGCTCAAGCTCAAAGCCATTTACCAGTTGTTGGAAACCATCACTGACAAGTGCGAAGACGTGGCCAACTTGATCGAGGGCATCGTCCTCGAGAACTCTTAATCACGAGAGCCGTATGGAAACCGTACAAACCGCCTTCTGGGTGGTCGCTTTGTTGGTGGTGTTGGCCTTGCTGTTTGACTTCATGAACGGCTTTCACGACGCTGCCAACTCGATTGCGACTGTGGTGTCGACCGGTGTTTTGAAGCCCGCACAAGCCGTTTTGTTTGCTGCCTTCTTTAACTTCGTCGCGATTTTCATCTTCCACCTCAGCGTGGCCGCGACGGTGGGAAAAGGGATTGTGCAGCCGGGCATTGTGGACACCCATGTGGTTTTTGGGGCCTTGTTGGGCGCCATCACTTGGAACGTCATCACTTGGTATTACGGCATTCCCAGCAGCTCATCGCACGCTTTGATTGGCGGTATTTCGGGCGCTGTGATTGCCAAGGCGGGCGCTGGTGCGCTGGTTGCTGCCGGTATTTTGAAAACAGTGGCCTTTATCTTTGTGTCACCTTTGTTGGGCTTTTTGTTGGGTTCGTTGATGATGGTGGCTGTGGCTTGGGTTTTCCGAAGCTTCCGTCCTTCGCGTGTAGACAAATGGTTCCGTCGTTTGCAGTTAATTTCTGCGGGTGCCTACAGCTTGGGCCACGGTGGTAACGATGCACAAAAAACCATTGGCATCATCTGGATGCTCTTGATGGCGACAGGCTATGCCGCGACCGACAGCACCTCACCCCCCACATGGACCATCGTGTGCTGCTACATGGCCATTGGCTTGGGCACCATGTTTGGTGGCTGGCGCATTGTGAAAACCATGGGCCAAAAAATCACCAAGCTCAAACCCGTTGGTGGTTTCTGTGCTGAGACCGGCGGTGCAATGACCTTGTTCTTGGCCACGGCATTGGGTATTCCGGTGTCTACCACGCACACCATCACGGGGGCCATCGTGGGCGTTGGTTCTACACAGCGTGCCAGTGCGGTGCGTTGGGGCGTGGCTGGCGGCATTGTGTGGGCTTGGGTCTTGACGATTCCTGCCAGCGCGTTTGTGGCTGGCGTGGCTTACTGGATCAGCCTGCAGATTTTCTAAGCCGTTTCGTGATGCACAAAACAAGCAAGCACCGCAGGGGCAACCCGCGGTGCTTGCTTGTTTTTGGGTCGCTTGAGATTGAGCGCTATAATGGAAGGCTTTTCAACGTGTCGCAGGCCGGGTGGCTTAGCGCGTGTCTCAAACGTTGAAAAAAATTCCACCCGAAGGATTCATCATGGTCGTCATCCGACTTTCACGCGGCGGTTCTAAAGCCCGTCCGTTTTTTAACATTGTTGTTGCCGACAAGCGCGATCGTCGCGACGGCCGTTTCATTGAGCGCATTGGTTTTTACAACCCAATCGCCAAAGGCCAAGCTGAAGGTTTGCGCGTTGCGCACGACCGTTTGAACCACTGGACCAGCGTGGGCGCACAATGTTCGCCAACCGTGATCCGTTTGGTCAAGCAAGCTGCCGCCAAGGTTGCTGCTTAATTGAACAAAGGCAATGCAATGATGCTGAACCTTGAGTCCGCAGAACTTCCTGCGGACGCCATCGAGGTTGGGCGCATTGCGGATGCTTGGGGCATCAAAGGCTGGTTCAAGGTCTTGCCCCACAGCGCTTCTCCGGAAGCGCTTTTTTCTTCCAAGCGTTGGTTTTTACAACCCTCGGAAAGAGGTGCCAAAACATTTGCGGGCACCGTGCTTCTGAAAATCATCGAAGCCAAAGAACACTCTGATTCTGTGGTGGCCACGGCCCAAGAGGTGCCCGACCGCAACACTGCAGAACTGCTCAAAGGCGCACGCATTTTTGTGTCGCGTGCCAGTTTTCCTACCCCCGCGACAGACGAGTACTACTGGGTCGATTTGATTGGTCTAGATGTGGTCAACCGCGAAGGCGTAGCACTTGGCGCTGTGCGTGAGCTGTTGCACACCGGTCCACAAACCGTGTTAGTGCTTGCTTACGAGGAAGAGGGTAAGGCCCAAGAGCGCATGATTCCCTTTGTGTCTGCCTACATCGACACCGTCGATTTGGCCGCACGCCGCATCACCGCCGATTGGCAGCCCGATTACTAAATCTGCCCGTCTAAGGCCATAGCCATGCGCTTTGACATCATCACCCTGTTTCCAGAGCTGTTTGAGCCGTTTTTAAAAATCGGCATCACGCGTCGCGCCTACGAGGCTGGGCTGGTGGATGTGCGTCTGTGGAACCCCCGTGATTACGCCGAAGGCAATTACCGCCGTGTGGACGACCGTCCCTTTGGCGGCGGTCCTGGCATGGTGATGATGCCCGAGCCTTTGGCCGCTTGTTTGACGGCCATTCGTGCTGACCGTGGCCAAGGCCGTGATGTGGCCCCGTTGGTGTTGTTTTCGCCGATTGGTGAAACCTTGCGTCACGCAGGCGTGCAGCGCTGGTCTGACAGTCAAGGCGCTGTGTTGCTGTGTGGCCGATATGAAGGCGTGGACCAACGCTTCATCGACACCCATGTGGATGCCCAAATCAGCGTGGGTGACTTTGTGTTGTCGGGCGGCGAATTGGCCGCCATGACTTTGCTCGATGCCGTGGCTCGCTTGCAACCAGGCGTGCTCAACGACGAGGGCAGCCACCAGTTAGACAGTTTTAACCCCGCTTTAGACGGTTTGCTGGACTGCCCGCATTACACCCGTCCCGAGCAATGGGAAGGGCAGGGCGTGCCTCCCGTTCTAGTGTCGGGCCATCACATCAACATCGAGTGCTGGCGTCGTGACCAGCGTTTGCAGTTGACGGCTCGCCTGCGCCCAGAGCTGATTGACGCGGCTCGCGCTGAGTCTAAGCTCACAGCGCAAGATGAGGCTATTTTGAAAGCTCAAAACTCGCTATAATGGTAGGCTTTTCGATCCTCTGGTCGGCCGCTTCGCGCCTTTGTTGCAAGAAGCCTTTTGTGTAGCGCGACCAAGATCCTTTAGAGGAAAACATGAACCTGATCCAAACTCTCGAGGCAGAAGAAATTGCTCGCCTCGCCAAAGTTATCCCCGAATTCGCACCTGGCGACACAGTCATTGTGAGCGTCAACGTGGTTGAAGGTACACGCAAGCGTGTGCAGGCCTACGAAGGTGTGGTGATCGCTAAGCGTAACCGTGGCCTCAACAGCGGCTTCACAGTTCGCAAAATGTCTAGCGGCGAAGGCGTGGAGCGTACGTTCCAAACTTACAGCCCATTGATCGCGAGCATCGAAGTCAAGCGTCGCGGTGATGTGCGTCGTGCCAAGTTGTACTACTTGCGTGACCGTAGCGGTAAGTCTGCTCGTATCAAAGAAAAATTGGTCAGCAAGTCGGCCGCAGCGCTCAAAGCAGCAGCAGCCGCTAAATAAGCAGGTCTCACCTTGCTTAGAAGCCACCCCAAGTGAAAGCTTGCGGTGGCTTTTTCTATGTCCCAACTCCCAGCCTTTGACCCCCAACAAGTGCCCGTGTTCCAAGTGGACGCGCATTTGGCAGCCGTGCCTACCCAGCACCTCACGCCTGATGCATTGCAAGCACGGTTTACCAACCCACCCGTGTGGCAGCCCGAACTGGTGCGCGAGCGCAAGTTCATGGACCGTGCACCTGCCCAAGCTGCGGTGCTGTTAGGCCTAGTCATGCGCGACGAGCCTACGGTGTTGCTGACCCAGCGCCCCTCGCACATGTCTACGCACGCGGGGCAAATTGCATTTGCAGGTGGCAAGTGTGACGAGGGCGATGCCAATATGGCCGCGACTGCCTTGCGTGAAGCACAAGAAGAGGTGGGGCTAGACGCCCGTCATGTGCAGGTGCTCGGTACCTTGCCCGAGTACGTGACAGGTTCTGCCTTTTATGTGACGCCCGTGGTGGCCTTGATTTCGCCCGCTATGACGCTGCAGCTCAACACCCATGAGGTGTCGTGTGCATTTGAAGTGCCTTTGGCTTATTTGATGAACCCTGCCAATCACCGCTGGCACCGCTACGAGTTTGAGGGTGTGACCCGCGAATGGTTGTCTATGCCTTACCAAGACGGCGAGCAGCTGCGTTTTGTATGGGGGGCTACTGCCGGCATGCTGCGCAACTTTTACCGCTTCTTGCAGGCTTGAGGCGCTTAAATTGCTAGTACCTGCCGCTATCATTCGAGCATGAGTTTTCTATCCCTGCTCCTTGCGTTGTTGATTGAACAAGCCCGTCCTTTGGTGCGCGGCAATTGGGTACACGGCACCGTGCGCACATGGGTCAATTGGATCAGCCAGACTTTGGATGCTGGCCATCCGCGTTTGGCGTGGACCACTTGGTCATTGGCGGTAGGGCTGCCCGCGGTTATTGCCACGGTGGCGCATTGGGTTTTGATTGGTATTTTTGGCTGGCCTGTAGCCATGATTTGGAGTGTGGCGGTGTTGTACGTCACCTTGGGTTTTCGCCAATTCAGCCACCACTTCACTGACATTCGTGATGCCTTGGATGTGGGCGACGAGCGCTTGGCGCGTGAGCTGCTGGCCGAGTGGCAACACGTTGAAGTGGACAACTTGCCGCGCAGCGAATTGCTTCGTCATGTGATTGAGCATTCGGTGCTCTCGGCGCATCACCACGTGTTTGGTGTGCTCACTTGGTTCTCGGTTTTGGCGGCCTTGGGTTTTGGACCTGCAGGTGCTGTGATTTACCGCATGAGCGACATGGTGTCTCATGCATGGCAAGCGCAACCCAAAGCCACCAAAGGCTGGGTGAGCGACACCTTGCAAAACGCCGCACGCGAAGCGTGGCGTCGTGTGGATTGGTTGCCCGCCCGCTTGACCGCTGTGGCTTTTGCCGTGGTGGGTAATTTTGAAGAAGCCATCGACTGCTGGCGTAATCATGCACAGCGTTTTCCTGATGACAACGACGGCGTGGTGTTGGCAGCCACAGCGGGGGCACTCACAGTTCGCTTGGGCGGCGAAGCTCTGCGTGCAGGTGACAACGACGAGACCCAAGACAGCGAAAGCACCCCAGGTCGCACGCCAGAGATGGCGCATTTGTCTAGCGTGGTGGGTTTAGTTTGGCGCAGCGTCGTATTGTGGATGGTGCTGCTGGCCTTGCTTACTTTGGCCCGCTTATTGGGCTAAACCCCAAGGGTCAGCGCAACATTGAATCGTGCGCTGATGACCCCTTCACAGGCTAGTAATTCACTGGCTGCGTAAGCTCGGAAAACAACATACCGTAAAGCTTGTAACGCGAGGGGCTGATGGCCCCAGCAGCTACTGCGTCTTGCACACCACATGAAGGCTCGTGCAAATGCGTGCAGTTGTAAAACTTGCAATTGGTCACATGCGGTTTGAAGTCAGGCATGTAGGCCGCCAACTGCATGGCATCGATGTGATGCACCCCAAACTCTTGAAAGCCCGGTGAGTCAATCAATCCTGTTTTGCGCTCAGCATCGACCCAGTGCCAGGTGGTCGATGTTGTCGTGTGTTTTCCTGAGTTGAGCGCTTGCGAAATCTCTGCCGTGGCCACATTGGCGTTGGGCACAAGAGAATTGATGAGCGTGCTTTTGCCAGTGCCCGAGGGGCCAAGTACCAAGGTGGTTTTGTGTTTTAGGCGTTCAGGCAAGTCGCCTAAATCACCTGATTTAAATGCGCCTTGCAGCACGGTGTAGCCCATCTTCACGTAAGGCTCAAGGCGGGCGAAGGCTCGTGTATGCAGCTCAGTCAAATCACGCTTGTTGAGCACGATGATGGGCTTGATATGTTCGGCTTCCGCAGCAATCAAAGCTCGCGTGAGCTGCATTTCTGAGAACTCGGGCTCAGCGGCCAACAGAATCAACACTTGGTCTAAGTTGGCTGCGAATGACTTGGTGCGAATTTCATCTTGTCTGTAAAACAAGTTGTGTCGTGGCTCCACTTTTTCGATGGTGCCCTCGTCGGTGCTGGCCAACCATTGCACGCGGTCGCCCACCACCACTTGGCTTTTCTTGCCACGCGGGTGGCAAATGCGGCGCTCACCATCGGGCGTCTCCACCACGCAGTGTCGTCCGTGGCTGGCTACCACTAAGCCGGTTTGCTTCATGCAGCCATCCGCGCCAAGCGCTGTGAAGCAGGCGGGTGCGAGTAGTAAAACGCCACATACCAAGGGTCGGGCGTGAGGGTGGAGGCGTTGTCTTGGTAGAGCTTGAGCAGGGCGTTGGCCAGTGCTTTGCCATCGCT
>CANGOY010000039.1 GCA_947455585.1 Comamonadaceae bacterium | reverse complement strand
GAAGCTGCAGCCAATGCAGCACAAGCCACTGCGATTTTTGTAATAGAAGTCATTGCCATCTCCAATTGTTTAGTTATGCTGATTTAAAAAGCCCCACCACTTTTGCAAGGGATGGGGCTTGGGGTTCTTTTAAATCCTTGACTAGCTTACGCTAGTGTGGGAATTAGAAAGAGTGGACGATACCTGTAGACAAGGTAACGATGTTAGGCACTGTAGAACCAGATGTTGTCCATGTTGGGCCAGTTGTGTGTGACTGCATGTAGCTTGCGTACCACTTGGTGCGCTTGCTCAACTTGTACTGAGATTGCGCACCGTAGTAAGTTGCAGAGCTGCCGTCTTTACCGTTGCCATCATCATTGCGACGGTACACAGCACCGCTCAACTCCCACTGTGAAGTCATGTCATAGTTAGCACCAATCCAGTACATTCTTTGTACAAGATTAGATGTGTCGTACGCATTAGTAACCACTGTGGTGACTGGCAGTCCATTGATGGCTTGAATGTTTGCAGCTGTGTCGTAGTTGGCGTTTTGTGGGTTCTTGGTTGTGATAACTTGGATACCACCTTTCCAAGTCAACTTGTCTTGAGTCAAACGACCGACCAAAGCGAATGCGTTTGTGTCAGCAAACGTGATTTTCAAGCCAGGTGCGCCAGCCGCCTGCGTTGCAGCACATGTAGTACCTGTAGCAACAGAACAAGCAGCTGAGCCGTTACCAACTGACATAGCATCGCGGTTAGCAGACCATGAGCCCTTCACGCCAAAGTTGCCTTGTGCGTATTCCAAAGCTGCACCCATGCCTTCGCCTTGCTTGATACCGTTGGTTGTGCCACCAGTTTTGTAGTTCAAGCTGAGTTTAGTTGCGCCGAAATCCTTGGTGTACTTCAATGAGTTATCCCAACGGGCTTCGCCTGTAAAACCACCACCGCTGTAGCCACCGTTGTAACCCAGTGGGCTAGAAGCGTAAGCAGAGCGCAATGGATCATATGCACCAACAGTATCAGCCATGGTGGTAGTCATACGACCACCTTTCAACTCACCCCATGCGCCAGAAACACCCAAAGATGCTTCACGGTCAAACATTTGACCTTGAATTGAACCTTCGCCGCTGTTGAATGTAGAACCAGAACCGGCTAAGCTGTCGTTGACACGGCCGTTAGGGTTGGTACCCCAATTGAGGTTCAAAGCAGATTGAAGGTTGAACATGGTTTTCATACCTGAGCCCATGTCTTCTTCGCCCTTGATACCCCAGTTAGATGGAGTAAGACCGCTTCCAGCCAAGCCAGTTGTACGGTTACCAGACGATGCAACTGAGCCAGGGAACAGTGTCATTGATGTGGCGCTATTGGGGTCAGAATTCAGGCCGTGATTAACGGTAGTTACACCGAGGTCCAATGTGCCGTACATGGTCACGCTAGATTGCGCGAAAGCAGAAGTCGCGGCCAAAGCGGCCAATGCAACGAGGGTTTTTTTCATTTCAAGGTTCTCCAAGGTTTGAACAAGGGCCCTACTTTTCGTAGTAGCCAACCTCCGTTTTCGGGAAGTTGCGTGTATTGAACCAGACTCCCTCCAGAAAACGTGTGACACGTGTCAAAAACACGTCATTTCCGTTGCAATGCTGCAACACATCAAGGGCTCCCCCCTCGGAAACCCTCGAAATCCAAGCGTTTGACAGTTTTGACTTGTTGCGTTTCTGAGCCGTGCTTTCATTTTTTCCACTTGTTTGCTGAATAGTTGCAGTCAACACGTAAATTCGTTAAATGAGAGGTGAGGGGTTACATATCAAGTATGATCAAGTCGTTTTCACACAAAGGTTTGGCGCTGTTTTTCAACACAGGTAGCAAGCTTGGTATCCAGCCCATTCACAGCGTCAGGCTCAATCTAATTTTGGCGCTGCTGGATCAAGCCCAACGCATTGATGACATGAATGCACCAGGACTGAGGCTTCACCAATTGAAAGGGCAGCAAAGCAGTTTTTGGTCTGTGACTGTGCAAGCGAATTGGCGAATGATTTTTAAGTTTGAAGATGGCAATGCCTATGTCGTCGATTACTTGGATTACCACTGACAAAGGACAGTTTTATGTTGATGCACAACCCACCACACCCTGGCGAATTGTTGCGAGAAATGTGGCTCAAGCCACTGAAAATGTCAGTCACGCAAACAGCCGCCTTACTCAAAGTGTCTCGAAAAACGCTCAGCGAAATTGTCAATGCCCGCGCGACGGTGACGCCTGAAATGGCTGTTCGCTTAGAGTTAGCTTTTGGTAAAAGCGCTGAAAGCTGGTTGGCTCATCAAGCTGCACATGATTTGTGGACGCTTCAGCCCCGTCGCAATGATTTTGGTGTGTCGCGAGTTATCCAAACTTCCACCCCTATATCGCTGGAGCAATAAATGGACGCCCTTCTCACTGCCGCCGACAGCGCTTTGCGCACCGTATTTGCCCGCCACCACGCCAACCGCCCCACCCCCATGTGGGCGGCCGAAGCACCCGAGCCCGCACCACTGACCGAGCTTGAAAAGCACGAAGCCTCTGCTTTGATGCGCGTGAACCACGTAGGCGAGGTATGCGCCCAAGCGCTTTACACGGCCCAAGCCTTGGCCACTCAGAACGACGCCCTGCGCCAGCACCTGACCACAGCCTGCAACGAAGAGACCGACCACCTGGCTTGGTGCGAACAACGCCTGCAAGCACTGGGCGGACGCCCCAGCCTGTTGAACCCACTTTGGTACGCAGGCTCATTTGCCATTGGCTACGCCGCAGCCAAGCTGGGCGGTGACCGCATGAGCCTTGGCTTTGTGGTGGAAACCGAGCGCCAAGTAGAGGCCCATTTAGAAAGCCACCTCGGCCTGCTGCCCGCGAACGACGGGCCCAGCCGCGCCATCGTGACGCAAATGAAGACCGACGAGGCGCAACACGCCAAAGACGCCATGGCTGCAGGCGCCGCCGAGCTGCCCGCGCCTTTCAAAGCCCTGATGCAAGTGGCGGCCAAGGTGATGACCACCGTGGCGCATCGCGTTTAAAGTAGCGATATGCGACTTAACAACTCTCAGATTCACGCCATCAAACAAACAGCCCAACTGTTGCTGGGCGACGATGCACGGGTCACGCTGTTTGGTTCTCGCACCAACGATGCGTTGCGTGGTGGTGACATTGACTTGCTGTTTGAAACACCACGACAACTTGACGACCGCGTAGGCGTCACAGGACGGCTGTACGCGACACTGATTCGCTGCTTGGGCGACCGAAAAATTGACGTGTTACTCAAAGATGCAACCACAGCCGAGGCACCCGTGATGCGCGCGGCACGCGAGACAGGAGTGATGCTATGAGTTTGCTGTATTTGCCAGAACATGCCCAAGCAATGCTTCAAAGCTTGGACCTTGCACGCAAGGAGGCCGAACACTTGTATTACAGCCAAGCCACTTTATTTGCTTTGCCCATTGACTTGGTTTGGGTCCAAAGCTTAGCGACTCAGCCGGTGCTGGCTGAGAAAGTGGAAGCATTTGTGAGCCGTTTCGGACGCTTGCAAGACCACATCAGGGGCAAGCTACTACCTCGCCATGCCGCCTTAGTGGGTGAACCCGCAGGAACTCAGCTAGACACCTTGGCTTTTGCTGAGCGTTTGGGGCTATTGAACAATGCGGATACTTTCATCGCCGCCAGAGGGCTTCGTAACGCGCTTGTGCATGAGTACATGCACGATGCGCATATTTTTTTAGAAAATCTGCTGGCTGCCAACCCCGCTTGCGAGATGTTTTTCAACACCATCGAACTCGTCGCCAAAGACCTCCGTCGCTTAGGCCTGAGCTCTTAAGCCTCCACCAGCTCAAAGCTGGTGGTAATTTCCGCGGTCTTGCCCAGCATGATGCTGGCCGAGCAATATTTGTCGTGACTCATGGCAATGGCACGCTCTACAGCCACAGCTGGTACGCCTTGGCCCGTGACGGTGAAGTGCATATTGATTTTGGTAAATACCTTCGGATCTTCAGTGGCACGTTCGCTACTGATCTTCACACTGCAGCCCTGCACGTTGTGACGGCCACGCTTCAAGATCAAAACAACGTCATACGCCGTGCAGCCGCCTGTGCCAGCCAACAGCAGCTCCATCGGGCGTGGCGCCAAGTTTTGGCCACCGTTTTCGGGCTTGGCGGCATCGGGTGCGCCGTCCATGGCCACCACATGACCGCTGCCTGTTTCTGCAATAAAGCCCATGCCTGAACGGGTGCCAGAGTTGCCGGTCCAGCTGACGGTGCATTCCATGTGTGTTCTCCAATAAATTTATGCCTCAATTGTCTGCGAAATGTTGCGCTGCAACAAAATCTGCATACAATTTGGGCTTGTCTCCTCCACCCTCAAAAGTGGATTCATGCCCCGAGTTGTAAAACTCGGGGTTTTTTTTTCGTCTTTTTCCATAAGAGACAATCACCCCATGTCTACCCGCACCCCCAAAGCGCGCGCCCTGCAGCCCGCCGATTACTTGAAAAAAATCTTGACCGCCCGTGTGTACGACGTGGCCATTGAATCCGCGCTGGAGGTAGCCAAGAACCTGAGCGGCCGAATTCACAACACCGTGCTCTTGAAGCGCGAAGACCAGCAGCCCGTGCACAGCTTCAAGCTGCGCGGCGCGTACAACAAGATGGCGCACCTCACGCCCGCTCAGTTGAAAAAAGGCGTCATTTGTGCCTCTGCTGGCAACCACGCCCAAGGCGTGGCACTGGGCGCCAAGCGCCTAGGCACCAAAGCCATCATCGTCATGCCCACGACCACGCCCAGCGTGAAGGTTGAAGCGGTCAAAGCTTTGGGCGGAGAAGTGGTGTTGGCAGGCGATAGCTACTCTGACGCCTACACACACGCGCTCACTCTCGAGAAGAAAAACGGCATGACGTTTGTGCACCCGTTTGACGACCCCGATGTGATTGCAGGCCAAGGCACGATTGCCATGGAGATGTTGCGCCAGCTGCAAGGCCTGAACATTCACAATTTAGATGCCGTGTTTGTGGCCATTGGCGGCGGCGGCCTCATCAGCGGCGTGGCCAACTACATCAAGGCGGTGCGCCCCGAGATCAAAGTGATTGGCGTGCAGATGGACGACTCGTCGGCCATGATGCAGTCGGTGCAAAAAGGCAAACGCGTCACGCTCAACGACGTGGGCTTGTTCTCTGACGGCACAGCGGTGAAGCTGGTGGGCGAAGAAACCTTCCGCGTGTCAAAAAACCTGGTCGACAGCTACATCACTGTAGACACCGACGCTGTGTGTGCCGCCATCAAAGACGTGTTTGTGGACACCCGCAGCATCGTCGAGCCCGCAGGTGCATTGGCAGTGGCCGCCATCAAACAATACGTGGCCGAGCACAAAACCAAGGGCGAAACATACGCCGCCATTTTGTGTGGCGCGAACATGAACTTTGACCGCTTGCGCTTTGTGGCCGAGCGTGCCGAAGTGGGTGAAGAACGCGAAGCCTTGTTTGCAGTGACCATCCCCGAGCAGCCTGGCAGCTTGCGCCGCTTTTGCGAGCTGATTGGCAAACTGCCCAGCTTTGGCGGCGCAAAAACACCGCGCAACGTGACCGAGTTCAATTACCGCATGAGCGACCAAGCCAAGGCCCACGTGTTTGTGGGTTTGACCACGGGCGTCAAAGGCGAAAGCAGCAAGATTGCCAGCCACTTCACCAAGAGCGGGTTTGATTCAATTGACCTAACGCACGACGAGCTTGCCAAAGAGCACATCCGCCACATGGTGGGCGGGCATTCGTCATTGGCGCACGAAGAGCGTATCTTGCGTTTTGAGTTCCCAGAGCGCCCTGGCGCGTTGATGAAGTTCTTGTTGGCCATGCGGCCCGGCTGGAATATCAGCCTGTTCCACTACCGCAACCAAGGCGCGGACTACGGTCGCATCTTGATGGGCTTACAGGTGCCCAAGGCCGACAACAAAGCGTTTACCGCTTTCTTAGAAGGCTTGGGTTATCCGTTTGTGGAAGAAACACTGAACCCAGCTTATCGTTTGTTCTTGCAGCGCTAATTCGATTGGCGCGAAAAGCAAAAAAGGGTAGCTACCCTTTTTTATTGCTTGCTTGGCTCATCCGTTAGCTGGCGTAACTCTTCGCTGGTTTATTTTTTAGCGGGTAAGTCCAATACCAAGGTCTGCGGCCCGTCGATTGCTGCGCCTAGGCTGATGCGTCGCCCTTGCGCAGACTGCAACACCAAACCATCTGCCACCACAGCGCCCACGCGGAAGGGCTTGGCAGGTTTGCCATCCACCGCAATCAACGCAGCGCCAGCGTCGGGCCCGCCCGCCATCACACCTTGCAGCTGAAAGCGGCTGGCCAAAGTGGGTGCAGCAGCGGCTTGCAGGGGCGCAGCGCCCAGGCTGCGGGCGGCGGCAGACACATCTACTTCGGGCAATGCTTGCGCCGCAGCGGTGGCATTGCTGGGCGCAGCACCCGTGGCCGACCAACGCAAGCCCCATGTCACCGCGCTAAACGCCACAGCCCCCCACACCAGCAACGAAGCAGCAGGCAACACCACGCGCGACGAGGCGCTAAAGACGGTGGCAAATGAAGGGCGGTGGCTAAGCATGAGCGGATTATGATTCATCATTGAACTGAGAACGATTGAAATGTCCGCCATGCACACCACTCAAACCACCCCAAAAACCAAACGCCAACGCGGCTTCACACTCATTGAGTTGATGGTGGTGCTCGCCATCATCGGCGTGCTCGCTGCACTAGTGGTTCCCAACGTGCTCAACCGTGCAGACGACGCGCGCGTGACCGCCGCTAAAACAGACGTGGGCAACCTCATGCAAGCGCTCAAGCTCTACCGCTTGGACAACCAAAACTACCCCACCGCCGAGCAAGGCCTGAACGCCTTGGTGGTCAAGCCCACAGCTGGCCCCACGCCGCTGAACTGGAAGCCCTACATCGACAAGCTGCCCAACGACCCATGGGGCCGCCCTTACCAATACATGAACCCTGGCGTGAAGGGCGAAGTGGATGTGCTGTCACTCGGCGCTGACGGTCAGCCCGGTGGCGAAGGCAAAAACGCCGACCTCGGCAGCTGGCAATAAAGCTGCTCTGTAAGCCCGTCATGCAGCGCCAGCAAGGCCTCACCCTGTTGGAGCTGTTGGTGGTGTTGGCCATCATCGGTTTTGCCATGGCCGGTGTGAGCTTGTCGCTGCGGGATAGTAGCCAAACCCAACTAGAGCGTGAGGCCCAACGCTTGGTGGCAGTGCTTGAAGCCGCCCGCGCCCAATCGCGTACCAGTGGCATTACTCTGATTTGGCAACCCACGCCCGAAGGTTTTGTGATTCGACCCGCGCTTGCCACCAACCCAACACAAGTAAACAGCACTGCCTTAGCTTCAGCAGCTGGCAACGCAGCCAGCCCAATCGCAACGCGCACCGAGACCTGGCTCGCAATTGGCACACAAGCGTCGGTCAGCACAGCAGCACCGTCAAACAACAACACCCCTGCCAACTTGGTTGTACTTGGTCCTGAGCCTATCCTTGCGCCCGCACGCATCACGCTGAGTGTGGCGGTCGCCAATAGCGCCAAGCCTGCCACGTCGCTGAGCATTGGCACGGACGGTTTGCGACCTTTCCAAGTGGTGCCATGAAACAACGAGGCTTCACACTGATTGAGGTTTTGGTGGCTCTCGCCATCGTGTCTATCGCACTGATGAGTGGCCTCAAAGTCAGCGGCGCACTCACACGCAATGCGCAACGCCAAGCCGATGTGCTGCTCGCGCAAATTTGTGCAGACAACGTCTTGAACCAACTGCGCCTCTCGCAGCAGCTGCCCGGCGTGGGCGACTCACGCGTGCCCTGCCCACAAGCCGAGCGCAACTTCGAAGTGGCGTTGACCGTGCGCACCACGCCCAACCCCGCTTTCAGACGCGTGGACGCACAGGTGTTTGATGCAGCCACGCCCGTGCTCAACATCACCACCGTGCTAGGGCGTTACTGATGCAAAGCCGCAGCACCTTGCAAGCAGCTCAACACCATTCGCGCACGACAAGCGCCAAGGGTCAGCTAGGCTTCACGCTCATCGAGCTACTTATCGCCATCACCCTCATGGCGGTGCTGGCGGGCCTCAGCTGGCGGGGGCTCGACAGCCTCATGCGCAGCCGTGACATCACACAAGCGCAGGTGGATAAAACCGCCGTACTGCAAACCGTACTGGCCCAATGGCAGGCCGACCTCAATGCCGTGCAGCCTGTGCCCAGCAACAACGCCAACACCACAGATGCAGGCGTGCAGTGGGATGGCCGCACCTTGCGCCTCACCCGCCGCGCCACCGCTTGGCGTGCCGATGGCGCAGATGCGGGCTTGTGGGTGGTGGCGTGGACGCTGCGCGGCAACCAATGGCTGCGCTGGCAATCGGCCCCGTTGCAAACACGCGCGGCGCTGCAGCAAGCTTGGGCCAACGCCGAGCGCTGGGGCCAAAACCCAAGCGCTGACGATGCCGCATTTGAAACCACGTTGATACCGCTCGACGCTTGGCAGCTCACTTACTTTCGTGGCAACGCGTGGACCAACCCGCTTTCCAGCGCCGGAAACACCGACACAAGTAGCAGCACACCCAGCGCAACGGGCGGCGCTTCTGCACTCACACCACAAACCAACACATCAGGCCAAGGTACGCTGCCCGACGCCATCCGTCTGCAAATTGACCTTCCCGCCAGCACCGGCGTGCGCGGCCGCATCACCCTTGACTGGGTGCGACCCAACTTCAGCAACACCAAAACATGAAGCACGTCGCGCACACCCATCAACGCGGCGCAGCGCTGCTGGCCGCCATGCTGACCGTGGCGCTGGTGGCCACTTTTGCCGCAGGTGCGTTGTGGCAGCAATGGAAGTCCATCGAAGTAGAAGGCGCCGAGCGCCAACGCACACAAGCGCGTTGGCTGCTGACCGGTGCGCTCGATTGGGCCCGCGTCATCCTTCGTGAAGACGCGCGTGCGGGCGACGCCAGCGCGCCCACCGACCACTTGGCCGAGCCTTGGGCGGTGCCGTTGCAAGAGGCGCGTTTGTCTAGCTTTCTAGCTGCGCTGCCTGATGGAACGGGGGGCACAAGCAGCACGGTGGACGATGAAAAGCTCGCGCAACAAGTGCTGCTGTCGGGTCAAGTCAACGACCTGCAAGGCCGCCTGAATGTGACCAACTTGCTGCAAGGCGAGCAGCTTGACGCCAAAACAGCCCTTGCGTTTGAGCGACTATTCGACGCACTGGACGTTCCTTCCGCACAGCTCAGCTTGCTCACCCAAGGCATGCTGACCGCCCAGCGACAAAACAGCAACTCACCACTCATGCCGCAACGCGTGGGCCAACTCAGCTGGCTGGGCCTGTCGCCGCAAGCGCTGCAAACCCTCGCCCCCCACATCACCGTGCTGCCCACGCGCACACCTGTGAACCTCAACACCGCCAGCGTGCAAGTGCTGTACGCCAGCGTGCCGAGCCTGAGCCTGTCAGACGCGCAGCGCTTGGTGCAGCAGCGCGAGCGCCAGCACTGGGCCAGCGTGGACGCGTTTCAAAAAGCCTTGGGCCGCACCGTCAGCCTGAATGACACACACAGCGTGAGCACCCGCTACTTTGAGGTGCTGGGCCGCTTGCGCATGCCTCAAACCACGCTGCAAGAACGCTCTTTGGTGCAGCGCGACGGGCAAGACTTGAAGGTCATTTGGCGCGAGTCTGGCTCTCTACAATGACAAATCCATGCTAATCATTGCGCTCCCCCACTCTGCCCAAGCCAACACTGGTTACGCCCACGTTCACTCGGACGGGCACAGCGTGTTGCGCAGCGCCACAGGTGCGGCGGCCACGCTGTCGGCGCACGCGGGTGAAGTGGTGGCCGTGGTGCCCCACAGCCGCTTGGCTTGGCTGCGTGTGCAGCTGCCACCGGCCAGTCACGGCCCGCGCTTGCAAAGCGTGTTGCACGGCTTGTTAGAAGACCGTTTGCTGGACGACCCGCAACAACTGCACATCGTGCTGGCCCCCGACGCTGAACATATTGCCCGCCTTGGCGGCGAAACCTTGGTGGCCGTGTGCGATAAGCAATGGCTGCGTGATGCCCTCGCCCCACTGCAAGCAGCCGGCCTGACGGTGCAGCGCATCGTCCCTGAACTGTCGCCCAGCGCAAAACCTGTGCTGCAAGTGATGGGCGAGCCCGACCACTCACAAAGCCTGCTGTGCCACGCGCATGGCGTGACACTGTTACCCCCCAACACCGCACAGTGGCGTGCTTTTGCTGAGCTGAGCCAAGACGATTTACAAATTCAATCCGAGCCTGCCATGGTGGCGCGCGTGCAAAGCACGCTGCAACGCCAACCCATGCTGCAAAGCGCGGCGCAGCGTTGGGTCAAATCCAGCCAATCGGCTTGGGATTTGGCACAAGGCGAATGGGCGCAAGGCCGCGCACAACGTGTGCAGCGCCACCTGCTGGCCGCATGGCAAACCTTGCTGCACGCACCCGCATGGAAGCCTATGCGCTGGGGCGTGTTGTCGTTGGTCGCGTTGCAAGTGCTGGGCATCAACGCCTTGGCGTGGCAGGAGCGCAGCACTTTGAACGCACAACAAGCCTCGCTGCAAAACATTTTGAAAACAACCTTCCCGTCGGTCACCTTGGTCATCGACGCGCCGCTGCAAATGCAGCGCGAGGTGGATGCGCTGCAACAAAAATTGGGCTCGACTTCCAGCACAGACCTTGAGCCTTTGCTCGCAGCCTTGGCTGGCGTGCTACCCGCAGGGCAAACACCTCAGCAAATTCACTTTGCCAACCACGCGCTGCGCGTGCAGGGTGTGACGCTCGACAACAACGCAGCAAGCGTGGCCCGACTCAAAGCGCAAGGCTTGAGCCTGCGCCAAGACGGCAACGACACTTGGGTGTTGCAAGCGGAGGGCGCGAAATGAAAGAACTTCGCGCACAAGCCCTCACCCGTTGGCAAGCACTAAGCCCGCGCGAACAGCGCGGCGTTTCGGTTCTCGGCGCATTGTTGAGCGTTCTGCTGTTTTGGTCCATCGCCATCGCACCCGCGCTCAACACCTTGCGCGACAGCGACAACCGCCGCGCCCAAATTGGCCAGCAGCAAGCCCACATGTTGGCGTTGCAAAACCAAGCGCAAGCGCTGCAAACGCGCACCCCGCTTTCGCGTGACGAAGCGCTGCGCAATTTGCAAGGCCTCACACCCGGCACACAGATGCAACTCAACGTGCAGGGCGACCGCGTGTCGGTTCAGCTCAAATCTGTGCCCGCCGCAGCTCTAGCCAACTGGTTAGCGCAAGCACGCAGCCAAGCGCAAGCTTTGCCTCTAGAAGCGCACTTGACGCGCGGAAATACGACTGGCGCTAACTCAGCTGTGGTGTGGGACGGCAGCCTAGTTCTGAGCTTGCCTAACCGTGGCGCCTTGGTGCGTTAAAGACAAGCCAACACGCCGCACAACACCTAAAACACAGCAGCATTCCAAGTTTCCAACGCCACTCATATCCACACATGCAGCGCCATCCAAGCACCATCTCAAGCACCAGCACTCGCTGGGCATGGATGGGCGCGGGCTTGGGGCTGGCACTGG